>PIVW01000120.1 GCA_003353825.1 Chloroflexota bacterium | reverse complement strand
ACTTCGCGTGACGATCACGAATTTCAGTCGATGATGCCCCCACACCTAGTGGCTGGTTGTGCCAGCGCCTAGATATAGTGTGGAAAAAATCAGCACCACGCGAAATCCCAGAGAACCACTACGCTTTGTCGAATCTTCATGAATTTCTTGGCAACGTCAACCGCCACCGCTGCATCGCGGCAATAAGCATCTGCACCGATCTCTTCGGCAAAAGCATCGCTCAGAGGGGCGCCACCGACCAATACGGTCATTTCATTGCGGATACCCGCTTCCACGAGTGCGTCGATAACGACTTTCATATAAGGCATGGTGGTCGTCAAAAGGGCGCTCATGCCCAGGATGTTCGGGTTATGTTCCTCGATGGCGGCCATGTAATCTTCAACCGAGTTGTTGATACCGATGTTGTAGACGTCAAAACCAGCGCCCTCCCACATCATGCTGACCAGGTTCTGACCGATATCATGGATGTCACCCTTGACCGTACCGATAACGGCGGTTCCCATAGTGGGAGCGCCTGTTTCGGCCAGGAGTGGACGGAGAATTCCCATGCCTGCCTTCATGGCTTTGGCTGCCATCAGAACTTCTGGCACAAATAATATCCCATCACGAAAATCCGCTCCGACAACATCCATGCCGGCAACCAGACCCTGCGTAAGTACCTCGTATGGCGTCATGCCCCGAGATAGCGCTTCCTGCACCTCCTCCACGATTTCATCAACGTAACCGTCGTAAACGTCTTCTTGCATCAATTCGAGCAGTTCTTCGGTTGATAATTCGCTAAGGATAATTTCTTCATTGTCGCTCATTGCCTGCCTCCTAGTTGACTGGCGTAAGCTGCGAGAATACGTGCGTTTGTGTTCACGAATTTCAGGGGAGCTTGTTGAGTTCAGCAATTACGGCGGGAAGGATCTCATGCAGGTCGCCGATGGCGGCGTAATCGGCTCTAGAGAGAATGGGGGCTTCTCGGTCAGTGTTGATGACCAGGATTCTGTTCGATCCCTTACATCCAACCAGGTGCTGAATGGCGCCGCTGATACCACAGGCGATGTAAAGGTCGGGGGCGATGCGGGCGCCGGTCTGCCCCACCTGATCGGCATGAGAACGCCAGCCATTGTTGGTCGCCACGCGCGAGGCGCCAACTGCACCACCCAGGCGTTCTGCCAACGCTTCCAGTACAGAGAACCCTTCGGCGCTACCAACGCCGCGGCCACCACTGACCACCACGCGGGCATCCGCCAATGAGATCTTGTCACCTCCTACAGTCTCTCGCTCAATGATGCGTACTCGGAAATCCTTGTCTTCGAGTAGGGGCGTGAAGGTGTTGACTTCGAGTTCAGCTGGGTTTGAGATCTCTTCCATCGCAATGACGTGTTCTGCTACGGTGATCAGTTTTAGGCCCCCATCGAGGTAGGCTTCTTCCAGGAGACTTCCGCCCCACCGTAACCTTGACACCCGGTAGGGATCGCCTGCCCGGATCACCGTGCAATTGCTTGCCAACGGAAGGTCGGCTCGAGCAGCTACATGTGCCATAACCTCATTGCCCCGATCTGTACCGGCAGCCAAGACGACCTGTGCGCTCTCTGACCGGGCGAGTTGAACAATACTGTGTCCCCAGGCCTCCGCCGTATAGTCATGCAAGCGCTCGTGCCGGACCAGATGGACTTTTGAAACGCCATAGGCGGGCATTTTCTCGGCCAGATCCTGAGCCTCCTCACCGATAAGGACTGCCTCCAGTGGCATGTCCAACTCGGCCGCGAGCTCGCGGCCGAGTTGGAGCATTTCTAGCGACGCTTCGTTTAATTTCCCTCGATCATGTTCGATCAGTGCGAGTATCATAGCTAAACCAATCCTAAATCCTGCAAGATTTCGACGATCTTGGGCGCCCCTTCCGCGCCTTCACCCAGTACCACGACCTGGCTCTTCTGTTCCTTCGGTACTGCCAGCCTGATCATTTCGGGGCCACCAGGGCTCAACGCCGGCTCGATACGTTCGATGGGCTTCTTCTTGGCTCTCATTCGTCCTGGCAGAGAGGGATAGCGCGGGAGATTGATCCCTTCCTTGACCGTGAAAACGGCCGGCAAAGGCATCTCAAAGATCTCCCACCCGCCCCCACCTTCTCGCTTGGCCCGAACGATGTCGTCCTGGTAGTCGATAGCTTTGATCCCGGTTACGCATGGCAGATCCAGGGCGTGAGCGACGCGTATCCCCACTTGATAACCGCCGGAATCGGCAGACTCATTGCCGAACAGTAGCAAATCGAACGTCGTGCCCACTTCCTGTTGGGCGCGAACCGCATCGACGATGGCCCTCGAGGTTGCAAGGGGGTCCCACTCACTGCCGTCGGTTGCCAGCAATATGGCATTATCGATGCCAATGGACATCGCCGCCCGCAACTGCTCTGCGGCTTCATCAGGCCCCAGGGTGAGCACGGTGCTGGTTCCACCATGCTTTTCGATCAGGCGCACGGCTTCTTCGACCGCGCATTCTTCGTGCGGGCTTACGGTAAAGCCCAGATAGCGCGTATCGATGCCGCGCTGATCCTCAGTGAGCGAGATCTTGGCGCCTGTGTCCGGCGCCCGTTTGATGCATACGAGTATGTTCATGTGTTACAGCCATTACCCTTTCATGCGGCTGTCCTCCGGATCGAAGAGTGGTGTGCTGCCGGCAACTGCAACAGTGACAGGATAGCGTTCGTTCATGTATTCCACCGCCAGCTTGGTACCGACCTGTGCATAGTATGGCGGAAGATAAGCCATTAAAATGTGTTTGCCCACAGAGGGCGCGGATCCGGCGCTGGTGACATAGGAGCGGCGGCCGTGGTTATCCACAATGCCAGCGCCATCGGGCGTGAGAATTGGCTCTCGACCCAGCATGTAACGGGGGGCGCCGGCCGCAGATGTGTGATCATCAACCGTAAGTGTACAAAGCAAGGCGGCCGGTTCCTCAGCACGCGCTCTGAGATAAGCCTCTCTGCCGATGAACTTCTCTCGCTTGACCTTGGGCCGAGCCAGCCCCGCCTCGACGGGATTATAGTCCGACTCCAATTCAGCCCCGAACAGGCGGTAGCCCTTTTCCAATCGAGCGGTCGTGCCGTAGACGCCGATGCCGGCGGGGACGACCCCATAAGCCTGACCTGCCTCCCACAGACAGTCCCACAGGCGTAGACCTTGCTCCATGCTCGTGTAGATCTCCCAGCCCAATTCACCCACATAGGAGATGCGCAGTGCCCAGGCTTTTATTGGGCCGATGGTAATGTCTTTAGCGTAGCCATAGGGGAATGCTTCGTCTGAGACATCGTCCACCGTTACAGCTCGCAGGACATCCCGGGCGTGGGGTCCCCACAGTCCCACCGTACATAAAGCCGAGGTTTTGTCTTCGAAGACGACCGAGCCGTCGTCGGGGAGGTTATCCTTAAACCATTTTTTATCACGGGCGCCATCCCCGCCACCGCTGACTACACGGAATGCATTTTCACCCCGGCGCATAATGGTCAGGTCGGCCTTGATACCTCCGTTGACACCCAGTAAGGGGGTATAGATCGCCCTGCCGATGGGGACGTTCATCTGATTGACGGCAAGGTGTTGGATATAGTTCAGAGCGCCAGGTCCGGAGATATCGAAAATGGCGAAGGCGGTGAGATCGACCATGGCGCCCCGATCTCGCATGGCCAGATGCTCTGCGCTGATGCTTGGCGACCACCAGCGGGATTCCCACTCTGCCGGGCGGTCCATGAGCCTATCGCCATATTCTTCTAACAGTACCTGGTTGGATTCATACCACTGCGGCCGTTCCCACCCGGCGGTCTCGAAGTAAACGGCGCCGAGGGCCGAGGTGCGGGCGTGGAAAGGACTGACCCGCACGTATCGGTTAGATTCCCACTGTTCGCTGGGATGAACGATGCCGTAGGTTTTGTTAAAGCCTTCGCCTGTGCGCCCAAAGATATGCGCTCTGGTGCGTCCACAATCATAGAAACGGGCGATATCAGAGGAGTGCAGGTCGATTTCGCTGTAACCATGTGTCATCCATTCGGCCACGGCTCGCCCGATGCCCGGGCCTTCTTTGATCCAGACCGCTGCCACCGACCACAGGCCCTTCACTTCCACCGTTTCGCCCAGGAGCGGTAACCCGTCAGAGGTAAGCGAAAGCAGGCCATTGATGGCGTGGCGAATACCCGCGCTCTCATCCCCCAGGATCTCTGGCATCAATTCCAGTGATTGCTCGAATTGCAGCTCGAAATCATCCTCAGTAAAGGGCAATTCAGTGGGGGAGAGTCTGGCCTGTTCGTTGGAAGGAATCTCATCTGCTTCGTGGTAGATGGGCCGGTGTGCGTAGGAACCAACCTCCATGTCGCTTCCATTCTGGCGCTCGTACATGTTTGTGTCCATATCCCGCACGATTGGATACTCGATCTCGCCCACCGTCTGTTCGAACAAGGGAATGGGGCCAACGCTGATCATCTGATGCACCATGGGCGTCAGGGGGATGGTGGCTCCGGCCATTTTGGCGATGCGTGGGCTCCAGACGCCACAGGCGATGACGACGGTACTGGCTTCGATGTCACCCCGTTCCGTCTTTACGCCCCTGACATGGCCTTCCTCGACATATACGTCTAACGTTTCGGTATTATGGAAGATGCTGAGATCGCTCATCTGTGCAGCCCGCTCTCGCATAATGGTGCCGGCTCGCACCGAGTCCACAACGCCTACGCCGGGGGTATAGAAGCCACCGAGGATTATCTCTTCATCGATGAACGGGACCATCGCCTTGACTTCGGCCGGTGTTACCAGTCTTGATTCGATTCCCCAGGATAGAGACGAGGTCAGACGGCGGGTGAGTTCCTGCATGCGTGCTTCGGTGCGGGCCACTTCGATGCCGCCGCTCTGGGTGAAAACACCCATCTCCTTGTATTGCTCGACGCTGTCAAGAGTGAGGAGCGCCATCTCTTTGGAATGATCGACGGTGAAGATGAAATTAGAGGCGTGGCCGGTGGAACCGCCGGGGTTGGGCAGCGGACCTTTGTCGACCAGCACGATGTTACCCCAACCCAGGCGGGCGAGATGGTAAGCCATGCTATTGCCGACAATGCCTGCGCCGATGATAAGGACGTCTGTTTTTAGGGGAAGTGAACTCATAGATTCTCTCCTTTCCTGTGATGGTTATGCTATCTCTTCAACTCAGCTTTGCGTCGATCGATGAATGATAACAAATTCTGGTCAATTGCCCCATCCAATTCGGGGGGTTGGTAACGCCTTAACATTTGTTTGTATTTTACGTTGGCACGCGTATAGGCGTCTTGTGAGCCCTCGGCCTGCCATTGCTCGGCGGAGTTATAGTCCATCAGGTCGGATCGGTAGAAGGACGTCCGGAAATTTCGTACGGTGTGCTCAGTACCGAGATGATGCCCACCCGGTGGTACGGAAGCAATTGCATCGAGAGCGAAAGCGTCATCAGAGAGATCAAGACCTTTCAGAAACGTGAGGAAAGCGCCCAATATCTCGCAGTCGAGCACGAATTTCTCGTACCCGGCCGTAAGCCCTCCCTCCAACCATCCCGCAGCATGGAGAATGAAATTGACCTGAGTCATAATTCCTGGTAACATCGTCATGATTGATTCATAGCCTGCTTGGGCGTCGGGGATCTTGGCGCTGGCGAGCATGCCCCCGCTGCGGAAGGGCAGGTTGTAGCGTCTGGCCAGTTGGGCGCTGACAAACAGGGCGATCTGGCTTTCGGGTGAGCCAAATACGGGGGCGCCACTTTGCAGGTCGATATTCGTCTGAAATGAACCATAGACGACCGGTGTACCAGGCTCGACCATCTGAGCAAATACGATACCCGCAAGGGCCTCGGCATTGAGTTGGGCCAGGGTGGCAGCCATGGATACGGGGGACATGGCGCCAGAGAGAATGAATGGGGTGATGATGATGGCCTGCCGGGCCCGGGCATAGACCTTGAGCGCGCCCAGCATGCGGTCATCGAGCCTGCGGGGACTGCTGATATTGATCAATGATAGCAGGGCGGGTGATTTACGAATCTCCTCTGTCCCGAACAGTATCTCGGCTATGGACACGCTGTCGGCAGCGTTTTCTGCTGACATCACCGAGCCCATAAAGGCTTTGTCGCTATACTTGATATGGCTGTACAGCATGTCCAGGTGGCGAGTCGATGGGGGCAGGTCAGTGGGTTCGACGATTGTGCCGCCGGAATGGTGAATGTAAGGGCTGAGATAGGCCAGTTTGACGAAGTTCTGGAAATCTAACAAGGTAGCATGGCGCCGCCCCCCTTCCAGATCGAGGACGAACGGCGGGCCATAGACTGGCGCGAAACAGAGGTAGTCGCCACCAATGACGACATTTCGTTCCGGATTACGAGCCAATTGTATGAACTGGCTGGGCGCCTTTGAGACATAGGCCAAAACATCATCTTCATTAAAGTAAGCGACCTCGTCTTGAACCTTTACCCCATGATCCCTTAATATCCCCAGCGCTTCGGGGTCATCCAAAAAGGCAATGCCGATTTCCGAGAGGATACGCATTGAATTCATGTGAACCTGCTCGATGCCTTCTTCCCCCAAAATTTCGTAGATTGGCAACTTGAACAGAGGTTGCGCTATTTGGATTTGGTTGGCAGCCTGTTCGCGACGAGCGCGGCGCTGTTCACGACGATCTCTTATCCTGGCTCGAGCCATGCCCACATCTCCTCGTTGAGATCAAGGTTGTGCATAGTTAGTTAGATACCGGAGGGTCAAGCACAATATGTCTGATTTCATGCTGGAACGTATGGATATGCTGCTCCATTAACTGAGCAGCCAGGTCCGCGTCACGAGCCTGCAGGGCTACGAGGATGCGCTCATGTTCGAGGATGGCTGTGCGTATGCCGCCAACTTGAGCCAGCGAAAAATACCACAGCCTCAAGCTCAGTGCATAAAGGGCGATCAGGGTGTCTTGCAGGAACGTATTATCAGAGGCATCGTAGATGATCTCGTGGCAGGCCTCGTCGATGGCGATCAATACAGCGTTATTGGCTCTATCTTCTGCTTCAGGTAAGCCTGCTAGCGCTTTTTCCATCTCAGTCCAGTGTTTTGATGTGCCCCGCTGACAGGCCAGTCGTACGGCAAAGGTTTCCAGACAGAGGCGCGCTTCGAAAAGCCTCTGCAAGTCGGTGATGCGAATATCGGTCACGAACGTGCCGCGTCGCGGGATGATGGTGACCAGCTTCTCCATGGACAGGCGCTGCAAAGCCTCACGGATTGGCGTGCGTCCCAGTTCCAAATCGGCCCTCAGGGCAGCTTCGTCGATGACAGAGCCCGGCGCCAGTTGCAAGGAGATGATCCTGTGTTTGATGGCTTCGTAGGCATCCTGGCTAAGTGATGTCGTTCGCCTTTGTTGCTGGTTCGAGCCGTTGTGTTCTGTGATGATGGGCATAACTTGGCACCGAAAATAGCATCTAGCATATCAGAGATATATTAACTATATTTCAATTCTAGCGATGTAGCAAGAACCCCGAATGATTGTTCTACGTGGTCTGTGTACCTATCGGCGATTTGCTCAAGGAAGCGTATTGTTTCAGTGAGCGATGGTAGGTTTCAGCGTATCTTCTCAATAACTTGGGGGAACTAACCCGTCCACGAAGGTGGACGTTCGGCGTAGGTTCATAGAACCCCGCCCCCAGAGCCCGAATTCATTCGGCGAGTGCCCCGGAATATTGAGAAGATACGGTTTCAACTTACTCATCTATGAATCTTCCTAGCGGATACTTGGACCTAGATTCTGCTCGGAGAATCCTTCTTGAAACTATGAGTCCACTGAAAAAAGCCTATTACCCGCAAAGGACGCAGAGATCGCAGAGGAAAACATAGGGTTTCACGGGGAAAAGCGCGTCCAAACCCCACCATTTTTGCTGTTGTCTCGACCGTCACTGTTTGTTTAGACCTTTTTTCTTGGGAGTCAACTATGTTCTCAAAACAACGCGCTTAGAAGATTTCCCAGGAAGATCCCACTAAAGTTAAGTTTTCGGCTTGTGGTGCTACTTCGATATCGCTTTCTTTCAATTGACGTTGAAACTCCTGGAATGAAGGTAATTCACTCAGGATCTTTTGCGCTGCGTCATCGACACGCATTACGAGGTGTACAAAAGATTTGCCATCATCGAGAAGAAAAGCGCTGTATTTGATATCAGGGTTGTCGATCTCTTTGAGATCGGCCATTACTCGCTGGATATTGGCCTTGTTGGTATCGACATACTCTGCTTTAACCGTGTATTGAACTTTGACAGCATTCATGATGTTTATTCCTTTTGAATTATGCGGTGATCAGAGCGCAGGGACACTAATCTAAAATTGAAGCACGCTGACATCTGGTTATCGGAGGCGACTCGCAGCAAGCATAGTCTAGCTGACATAGCTGAGCAACCCGCCCCCTGAGCAGCTTCATCAACGGACCTGCTTACCTAAGGCGCTTGCGGCGTCGACACCGACAACTTCTTGTCGATCTTGGTCTCATATCTGACAAGGTGACAAGGTGATCACTTCGTCACCTGACCCGTTCTGACGACGACCTGATCAGACGCCAGGCCTTTACCCTCATTTTCCGCGGCCCAGAGGAACCGGTGTTGGCGCAGCAGATATGCCCGCTCGAACATGACGAAATGGGCACGATATCGCTGTTCTTGGTACCCCTGGGGTTAGATGGCCGGGGCATGCGCTATGAAGCTGTTTTCACCTGATGCTTGTTATCAGTAAACCAGTCAAAGCGGCTCGCGTTTCAATACCATTAATGTCAGATCGTCATGCTGTACGTTTGGCTCTTCTCCGACAAAATGATCAATTGCTGCAAGGATAGAGTCTTGCATGTGCTGAGTCGAACCGTTCGTAGTGCTGTTTACAGCAGCCAAGAGACGTTGTTCCCCAAAAAGATCCAGGCTAGGATTGTGGGCTTCCGTGACACCGTCCGTATAAAGAAGGAGAATGTCTCCTGGCGCCAAGTCAATAGCTTTCATCTCCCAAGTTGCATCTTCTAAGATGCCGAGGGGGAGGCCGGTGGTGGGCATTGCCAGGGGATCATCAAGACTGCTTGGTGTCAGCCGATAGGGTGGGTTGTGGCCAGCGTTGGCGTAGATCATGTGCCCATCGATAGGATCAAGGACACCTAAAAAGACGGTCACGAATAGATCAGTGTGAGTATCTGCCAGGATACGTTGGTTGACCTCGGCCAGGGCTAGGTGTGGCTGAGCGGGATAGTTGGAGGCATGTGTTCGGAGAAGGGTTCTGCTCATCGCCATAAAAAGAGCGGGACCAACGCCCTTGTCAGCTACATCGGCCATGATAAGGACCAGATGTCCGTCTGGAAGCTCGAATACATCGTAGAAATCACCAGATGTCTCCCTGGCCGGCTTTAAGGTTGCACTCAGTTGCCAACCTGCAGCCTGTGGCAGGGCTTTAGGAAGAAAGCGGGTCTGGATCTGGCTGGCAACGGCCAACTCCTGTACCATTTTCTCGTGTGCCAGGGCTTGAGTAAAAACATCAGCGCCATGAATAGCAGACGAAATCTGGGCTGCCAGAACCTGTAAGGCGGACTCGTAATCGACGGGCAGATTGAGGAAACGAATGCTCTCTAAGATGAGACAAATCCCCCCCAACGTTTTCGCCGTCTGGGTGTCAAGGATCGGAGCGTAAATTACGGTATCAGTAAGTCGACGCATGTCCCAAGGATTTTCTTCGCCGGGATCAAGCTTAAAATATCTGGGATGTACCTGATACCATTGCCAAAGTGGGTCGGGTAATGATGCTTGGTCTTCAGGTAACTTGAGCAAGCTCCGATCAGGAAATAGGCGAATCTCAGCCTGACGGTATTCGAACATCCTGGGCAAGAAATCGGCCAGAAGTTCGGGTAGGGTTGAGGCGTCGGCAGGGGCGGCGATGATGGCGCGACCCAGTTGCTCTAGCTGAACTACCTCCCGAGATCGCTGTTGGTTCAAAACGGCTGCGGAGCTGAACCGTCGCGCCAGAAGACTGGCTAGAAGGGCCCCGCCCACAAGGAATAGGAAAGCTCCCAAACCCATCACACTATGTGTCGCAGCGGCCAATACGCCGAAAAATGCAGGTATGTCTGCCAGCAAGAAAAACCGAACAGTAAGGCGTAATGAGCGATCTTGATCCTGGTTCTTAGACTGAGCATCGCGAACGCCGGTCAGCCTCCATACGGCGATCAGTGAGAGAAAAAATAGTACGTTGAGACAGATGATTATAAAGACAGCCAGGAAAGCGATCCAGCTAGAGGCCAGAGTCAACTCTGAGAAGGGATAGTATCCACCGAGCCACTCGTAAACCATCAGACCCAAAAGGAAACTGGTAATACCGGACCAAATACCGAAGAGCAGGTTACGAGCTATATTCCAGCGCTCAAACCTGGACCAATGGGGTGATAACTCGTCAATGACATAGGTAAATAGACCCAGGACGAGAATCCATACACCGGTCTGGCCGTAGAGAAATGCCGCAGATACAATTACGATTGACGCCATACTGCTGCTATCATAACTATAGCTACCAGCCTCAGTCCCGCTCATCTGGAAGAAGGACAGTCTTGTAAACAGAAATGCCAACACAAGAAAGAGCATCAGCATAGGCCACTGGCTGCGTACTACATTGAAGTCCGTTTCGGCGAGCAACCATCCAATACATACGACAGCCAGGGGCAAGCTATAGACAACACCTACAAGCTCGATACGCAGTCTAGCCCGGTCAGAATCTGCCAGAGTGTCGAAGTCGGGCCAAAGACGAGCAGCAGTCGTGTCCAGAATTGATATCATTACTGTCATTTGGTCGCAATTGACCGAAACTTTTTGTTACAAGTACGAGCGAATGTCACGAAGCTCCAAGTGCATGGTGATCTTCATAGTTGCTCGGGGAGCGATGGCTGAGGAATTTTCTGTTCACGATTTAGCGTGCGCCAATCCCAGGCCAGGACGACGATCACAGTACTAATCAGCAAGAGGCCAAAGTAAATCCAGCGGCCGATTTGTGTGCTGAAGTAGGGTGGCAGCAAGGCAGCGGTCGTATTGCCGATGGTATGAAAGAGGATGGCTACTAGCAAGCTGCCCTGAGTATTATTGTAGAGCCAAGTGAAGAGAACGGAAAGTACCATGATCTGCAATACGAACTCCCACAGCGGGATCGCGCCTCGATACTGGGTAGAAGTCTCGATGAAGAACAGAGGCAGATGCCACAGTCCCCAGAACAAGCCCAAAACCAGACTGGCGACGAGCGCATTCTTCCCTGTCTGCATGCGATCTAGCGCGTAACCCCGCCAGCCAAACTCTTCCAACCCGCCACCGATCAGTAAGATGAATACTGCTGTGACCAGAGCGGTCAGCAAGGTAGGCGCGCTCCAATCCGGTGTCTGTTCACCCAGCAGGAAAAAGATTCCAGCCGTGAGCAAACCAATCACCGGCATCAACAACAGGGTTGGCAGCCACCAGCCCTTGCCAAAACCCGTCTGAAGCGCCCTCCGGAGCAAACGCGACACGCCGGCGCGTCCGGACTGTCGACCGACAAGGATGAAAGCGGCGATGGTCGGGCCAAGGACAGCGAACATACCTGACAGGCCTACAATTTCAGGCAAGTCGTCATATCCATTCGAGCGAAGTACTCCCGGCAGCCACAGTAGCCAGGAAATGGCATAGGTTAAGGTAAAGAATACCCACGTTCTGCGTAACATGGTTCTAGGTCCTCCTTCAAATAGAGTGTGTATTGATTCTTTGTGGCTCTGTGCCAACCTATGAATCGTTACTAAATCCCGGTAAACGAATTCGCTGCGGGTCGACTTCGGATCGTAACTAGATGCAAGTGTAGTCGGTTTTCATATCTTCTGCCAGGAGGTGGGTTTCTACACTAGATGATGCCGTTGTAGCGTTCGTCGTCAAACATGCTTGCAAACTCAACAGTCTTCTAACCATTTACGACTTCGAACGCGACAGCACTGTCATCGATGGACAGATTCTCCAATTCTTGATAAAAGTTTAGCTCGTTCGGCCGATGGAAGAATACTTCCAGGCCAGCGAAAAATCGTGGGCTAACGCGGATAAATGCTGCTTCGCCATCGATATTGGTTTCTCCCACCCAGCCGGTAACTTCCGCGATAGATTCAATTGTATCAAGCTCTGCTGTTTTCTCTATCAGCTGAGATCGTCAGTCCACTGGCCGACATCCCTTTTAAACGGTCAGTGCATCGGCTAATACTCGCCTCTAAACAGGTCAGATGCAAAGCACGGTGAATTCTGATATTATGGCATGAGATCGTGACATTATGCCTACGCATCCGCAGCGCGGCCAACTGATCCACTATCTGTACTTACGATTCTAAGAGAGTGTTTGAAAAGTCGCAAAAGGGGTAGAAATGTTTGACAATTGGGGGTATGATTACCCATGTACAGAGACAGAGCTACCCAAGCGACATAAAATACAAAGAATGGGAGGTGCTGGAACCGCATCTTCCACCACGAAGTAAACGAGGACGGCCACAAGAGTATTCATTGCGTGAGATTCTCAATGCGATCCTTTACATACTTCGAACTGGATGTGCTTGGCGCATGACGCCACATGATTTGCCCCCCTGGCAGACCGTCTATAATCATTTTAGTAAGTGGCGTAAAGGTAAAGGCGGAACATGAGCGCGCATCAACATAGCGCTACGAGAGGAATTGCGTCAAACTGAAGGACGAGAAGCAACACCCAGCGCAGGCATAATTGACAGTCAATCGGTCAAAACTACCCGCACGAAAGGGGTAAGAGGCTATGATGCAGGCAAAAAAGTCAAAGGACGCAAACGGCATCTTCTGGTCGACACCATCGGACTTATTCTTTTGGTGGTAGTGACGACTGCCGATGTTCAGGATCGCGATGGCGCCAAGCTTGTATTTCAGCGGATACGAAATCGTTTCCCTCGTCTACAATTGATTTGGGCCGATGGTGGTTACCGAGGCAAGTTGATCGCATGGACCAAGACCGTACTGAACTGCATTCTCGAAATTGTCAAACGTAATGATGATGTCAAAGGTTTTCAAGTCCTGCCTCAACGATGGATAGTCGAACGCACTTTTGGCTGGCTTGGCAACTATCGCCGCCTCAGCAAGGAGTATGAAATCTTACCTGAAACAAGC
>PIVW01000619.1 GCA_003353825.1 Chloroflexota bacterium | reverse complement strand
GGGCGACATCAATTGCCGTTCGTTAGTAACTGTGCCGGAATCTAGCGTGTCCCGTATACTGTAGTGCATATCAGAAACATACTACATGTAGTGGATTCTAATGTGCCATTGTCGTACTAGGTGTTTATTCAAAAGTATCGACAAACAGCTGTCTATCTTGGTCTCTTATCTGACAAAGTGAGGAGGTGATACGGTGGCAAGGAGATCGCTTCCTCACCAAGGTTATTTGTACCGGCGAAGTCTGGAATAATCGTAGGCGCTTAGGCGAAATGATCAACAACGCTCGCATCCAAACCGGCACCTGCGACCTGCTACTTGCTACCTGCCCCAGCGTAACCGCCTCTAATGGTAAACCACTGGACGAAACGCACCCATGCTTATAGGCATCGACGCATCGCGCGCTTTACGCGCCCAGCGTACCGGCACCGAACGCTATAGCCTGGACCTGATCAATGCCTTGCTCGACCTGGATAGCGAGCATCAGTTTCAGCTATACGTACCTGCGCGCCCTAAACACGATCTTTTTCGCCCTAATGCCGAACTAGTGGTTTTACCCGGCCAGCGCTTGTGGACTCATACGAAGTTGGGGCCCTACGCCCGCAGACATCCGCCCGATGTGCTCTTTGTCCCCGCCCATGTACTGCCCATCGCCGGTCCGGCCAAAACCGTGGTCACCGTACATGATCTGGGCTATGAGCATTTTCCTCAGGCGCATCCTTGGCGGCAGCGACGATACTTGCGGTGGAGTAGCAAACGCCATGCTGGCGTCGCCACGCAAGTGATCGCCGATTCGCAGGCTACGAAGGATGATTTGATTCAATGGTATGGTGCTGATCCCAACCGCATTCACGTCGTCTACCTGGCCGCAGACCCAGACATCAGGCGTGAACAAGAACCAGCCCGAGTCCAGTACGTGCGGTCGAGTTACGGCATTCCCGACGATGCCGAGTACATCTTGCACATCGGCACCATCCATCCTCGTAAAAATCTGGGCAGGCTTGTCGAAGCTTTTGAATTGATACAACAACGACTGCCTCACCGCAACTTACTGCTCGTCCTGGCAGGCGGCATGGGCCACGAGGGCGACTCGCTGCGCCGAACGGTGAAAGAGCGGAGCCTTGAACAGGCTGTGCGTTTTATCGGCTATGCCAGAGTCCATGACATACCTGCCTTATACACGGGCGCTGCCTGTTATGCCTTGCCCTCGCTCAACGAAGGTTTCGGTTTCCCCGCGCTCGAAGCCCAAGCCTGCGGTACACCATTGCTGTGCGCTCACTCCTCCTCGCTGCCCGAAGTGGCAGGTGAGGGCGCGCTTTACTTTGATCCTTTTGATGTGAAAGCGATGGCTGACGCCATTTTACAGGTAATGGTCGAGCCAGAATTACGGATGGGCCTCATCGCCAAAGGTCGAGTAAACCTCAGGCGGTTTTCTTGGCAGAAGACGGCGAGGTTGACGTTGGATGTACTTGAGATGGCAGGAAGGGCGTGATACGATAAACGCCAAACAGAAAAAATCGCACACCAGCAGAGGTGAAGGCCCGCAGTCATGACCACAATGGTGTTGGTGGGATTAGAGCCCACCAGCGTCTATCATGAAAACCTCGCCTATCATCTTCATGTCGCGGGTTATACGTATCTTCTCAATAACTTGGGGGAACTAACCCGTCCACGAAGGTGGACATTCGGCGTAGGTTCATAGAACCCCGCCCTCAGAGCCCGAATTCATTCGGCGAGTGCCCCGGAATATTGAGAAGATACGGTTATACCGTCAAAATACTCAATGGCGCAGCCTCAAAAGCCAACCGAGCGTAGCAACTATCTCTGCGTCGTAGAAAACGTTAACCTTTGACAACATAGACTGTAATCAATTGATATCAAGGCAAAGGATGCTGAGTCCTGGGGGTCGGCTGTGAATTCATTTGAAGTATCTGCCCTCGTCTCCGAGCCGAGCCAGCCCCCAGACAGGACTTCGGCCAGATGGTCTGAATATCGTAAGCTGAGTCCATGCTGCACACTCGTATACCAGTCAAGACATCATCTACGCCCATGCCATGCCATGTGCATCCTGCTGTAGACGACATTTGACTCTTCCTGTGATTGTTAGGTTCTGACTACAGAACACATCTTTCTGCGACCGGAAAGCTCAAAATCTTTCCGTTAAACCTCTGCATTCTCTTCTCAATTGTAGCTACCATCACTTGACTTCCTTATAGTAAGCTCGGCGAGTGCCTACGCTTCTTCCAACCAGGCCCAGGCGGCTTCGGAATCTTCCGGATGGAAGAATTTGGCCTCGCGAGCGAAGAAGGGATCGACCACAGCTGTCAGCCATTTCTGCCATTTTTTGTCACCGACAATGGCCACTTTGTCGATTTTCTTGCGATAAGTGGACCCGAATTTCATGTCTGCGCCCCAGGCGTTGATCTTTTCCCAGTGGAATCCGCTTAGGTCCAGAAGCATGTTGATGTCGCCTACCTGGTCCACCAACGCTTCCACTTCTGGGACCATGACAGCATAGTCATCTTTGCTGACTGTGCCGCTGATCTTGTAGCCGAGAGTGTTGCCGGAACTTTGTTCTAGTTTTTCAATCATGGTTGGTCTCCGTGGTTGGGGTTTCGAGAGGTGTTTGTGATGAATATGGTTGAGACAGGTGTGGACGCTCATTGTACCGGCGGTTCAATCTGGGTGTCAAAGCAACGGTGCAAATTGACGGCAAATTCTCAACGACAGTATGATCAAATTGCACCTGTGTAGGCGCGGCCCGGCATCACGCTTCAGGCGTAATATGAGTGTAGTTTTTCCCCACAGCAGTTACTTTGTTTACCATACCCAGTATGACTGGAACGGGGTATTTGCACCCTGCGGGTTTTTCCTGCGCTTACTAGCAGCCTGTCGGAAAAGTCATCAGGACACAGATATTCGAGGATAATCCTTGGATTTCACAGTGAAAATCCGTGTGAATCCGCCTTGATCCGTGTCCTAAAAGCCTTGAGAGCGACTTCTCCGACAGCCTCCTAGACTTCATAACGTGGGCTCTTTGGGACTTCGCGTGACGATCACGAATTTCAGTCGATGATGCCCCCACACCTAGTGGCTGGTTGTGCCAGCGCCTAGATATAGTGTGGAAAAAATCAGCACCACGCGAAATCC
>PIVW01001324.1 GCA_003353825.1 Chloroflexota bacterium | reverse complement strand
GGCAAGACGATTGTGGTGATCCTGCCCGATACCGGGGAGCGTTACATTTCTACTGAATTGTTTGCATAGTGCGGATCGGGATGATGCATGATGAAGAAGCGAAGCTTTACAAGCAAGCGGGTTGAAAAGCTTGTAGATCAGTTGATGGACACCTACCAGGGCGACTCTGGCATCAATTTCATTGACGCATCAAATTTGCCGGTGCGCAGCCGAATCCTTGTCATCATCGACGAACTATTTGAAGCCCTGTTTCCGGGCCATACCGGCAACCGGGTGGTGGCCAAGGCCAATATTAGATTCGTGTTGGGCGATGTGTTGTGCCAGGTCTATTCAGATCTGGCCGAGCAGGTCGAACGTGCCTTTGCCTACGACTGTCGTATGACAGCGTGCGAAGATTGTGATTGCCGAACCAAGGCTCACAACGTGACAGTGGCTTTGCTCCACAAACTACCAGGCATTCGAGAAAAACTTAAGGGCGATGTGGCGGCGGCCTATGAGGGTGACCCTGCGGCCATATCGACCGAGGAGATTGTGATCAGATACCCGTACATCACTGCGATTACGATCCACCGTATTGCCCACGAGTTGTACCACCTTGGAGTGCCTCTGATTCCGCGAATCCTGGGTGAGTGTGCCCACGCCAGAACTGGCATTGATATCCACCCGGGTGCCCATATTGGCAAGAAGTTCTTTATCGATCATGGGACAGGTGTGGTGATCGGCGAAACATGCGTGATAGGAGATCATGTCAAGATTTACCAGG
>PIVW01001323.1 GCA_003353825.1 Chloroflexota bacterium | reverse complement strand
CGATGACGGCGACGCTATTCTACACCGACGCCTTCGACAGTAGCCTGCTGAAATCGATCACACAGACGGTGAGCGTTCGGGTGGATGAAGATGCTCCTAGTTCATCGATCATCGCTCCAGAGGCGGGTGAGGCGATCAACGGCAGCTCTTACACAACAGGCGGCTTTGCCACAGATCCCACGTCATGGCCCTCACGTGTCGACGTACGTATTAGCGGCGACAATAGTTACGATAATGACTGGCAGACTGCAACCGGCGCCTCTTCTTGGGCCTGGACCTGGACGCCACTGCCTGCTGATGGCGTTTACACGATGGAGAGCCGCGCTACCGATTATGTAGGCAATGTGGAGACACCCGATCCCGGTAACTCGTTCATTGTCGACAACACCGCACCCGGCGCTTCTTTCAGCGATCTAGTCGACGGCCAGGCCCTCACCTTTAGTTCCGAAAACGAGGTCACGGTCAGCGGCGTCGCCACCGATCTCCTCTCCGGCGCATCGCAAGTAGCCGGTCTGGAGGTCATCCAGTTTAGTTTGGACGGAAGGCCCTGGACCAATGTGGCTGAGCACATTTCCTCGCCCCACCCCTTTACTGACACTTGGAGCCACTCTTTCCTGGTCAACGCCGCTTCGTACGGATCTCATACGATCTCAGTCCGGGCCGTCGATGCGCTCGGTCAGATCGGTGACCCGACCACTATCGAAGTCATCATCGACACCCTGCCCCCCACCGATATCTGGTCCAATTACCAGGCCAACCTGCC
>PIVW01000618.1 GCA_003353825.1 Chloroflexota bacterium | reverse complement strand
AACCGATCGGACTGATGCGCTTCAGAATAGAAAGTTGGCTCGTTGGTATTTTGCGTGACGAACACGAATCTTGGCCGATGACACCACTACATCTCGTGGTTAGCGATGTCAGACGCCCAGATAAAGGGCGGTAAAAATCCGCATCACGCGAAATCCCAGAGAACCAGAAAGGTCAATGCAGGCATTTTCGGGATATTTCTCAAGAATAACACGATTGATTTCGTTCGCCTGCCAGTAGATGATGCAAGTCATGATAAGGGTCAAGCAACTGCTGGTGTTCTTAGAGCACGAGCGAGTTTTCTACCGTATATTTACGCGCGAATCTCGCTGGTACCCTGGCATCGTAGGCGACAGAACCAAGACATCTCACAGCCTACGACACAGCGCCGTAACATCTGCCATACGCCAAGGTACCACCCTGGTACAGGCCCAGCAGATGGCCCGACACAACCATGCGCTACTATCATGAGTTGAGCCGTACAGAGAACCCCGCAGAAGACCTGATTAGCTACGAGGATTAACCCAATCACACATCCCGGCGTCACCTTGCGCTGTGAAAGAGCCAGGGCGTAGTTGTTTGCGGTTGTGATTTCTACGATCCAGGTTCGAGGATGAAGTAGAATATGCCGACGGGATCGGAGGCACGGGACACATCGCCATGGCTGCTGACGCCGCGGAAAAGGTAGTAGAAGTTGGTGTTGGGCTCCGCGATGATGACCGGGCAGACAACAACGGCGCCGTTGGTGCCGAGTGGATAGACAGTATCTAGTTGGGTGGTGTTGGGGCCGGGGTTATCGGGATCGAAGTATGGGGTGGTATCTCGCCAGACCTGGTAATAAGCGTTGGCATCAAGATGTGTCCAGGAGAGATCGATGCCGTCGTTAGTTTTATCGATAGCGACCGTGGGCGGCCCGCCGTCGTTGCAGGCGTCCAACTCTATCCAGACCCCCGATGTGGTCGTCCCCGGCTCATCGCCCTGGCTCCACCATTTTGCCTCCCACTCCTTGTTATTGTGGGATACTGTATCTCCGTCCTCATAGATGCTAGTGGCCGACCAGGGTTCCGACAGGCATAAATTGCTACCCACTAGAATGGTCACCGCCGTCGACTGTCCTTCTGCGCCCTGATCGTCCGTGGCGATGGCGGAAATATAATAAGCGCTAACGGGAACACTTTGCCAAACCACGCTGTAGGGAGCCTCGGTGTCAACCCCCAAGGAGCTAGTGCCGGCGAAAAACTCCACCTGGGTAATGGAACCATCACTATCGGTGGCATCGGCTTCGATGGTGATATCCGGATAGTCATCAAAAGCCTGGTCGTCTGTCAGATTGGTGATCGAAACCATCGGCCAGAGATTGCCACCGCTGCCGAACACAGTGTAGGCTTTAAAGAGGTTGGTGAACGCATATTTATCCTGGCTGATGCCGCTGCACAAAGGACTGAGGGTTCCCGGGCAACCGCCGTTGTCGCGGCCGGTGGACCACATGGAGAGCAAGCTCACCCAAGAGGTGGCGTTGGCCCAGCTCAGCAGCTCGTCGCCGTCCTGGAGATAAAAGCGTTCCGACTGCACGTCGTTCTGGCCGATCATCGGTGTGACGCCGATCTGGGTATCCAGCCCCAAATTCAACAGCTGGTCGTAAGTGTTTTGTGCGGCGTCAATGGCATACTGACCCATCTGGCCTTCGGGATTAGGGGCTGCGATGTCGCCATAATCCATGGCCATGACATTCACCAGATCGATACGGACGTCTGCAGCCAGCGCGCTCCGGATCACATATAAACCATATTCCGTAAGCCCCTGGGGCATGACGGGCAGGCAAAAGGCAATCTTCAGGTCGGGATTGTCGATCTGCAACCGCTTAATCACCCTGCTGCGGCGATCGATGGAATCTTCATGGGCCACGGCCGGGCCCTCTATATCAAAATCTACCCATTCGACATTGTACTGATCAATCACATCTTGGTAAGCTTGCAAAATCTTATCTTCATCTTCGCAGCCAAAGGCTAACTCTGTGCCGGTGGCCCCGCCGAAGGAAATAATCACATCCCCCCCCACCTCTCTGAGCTGGTTGATCTCCTCCTGATAGAAATCCATATCGAGGGAGGGCTCTCCTGCCCAGGCCGGTGTGCATGGTTCACCTTGAAGAATAAAGGCTAGCGTAAAATATTTCTGGCCGGTTTTTGTGTAAATGTCTACCAGAGAAGGCGTAGGAGACAGGCTTACGTCAACATAGGGGGCAAACAGTTGGTCGGGAAGAATCTCCGCCGAGGTTTCTACAGGACTCAAAACCAGCGAACTCAACAGCAACAATAGCAACAATAGCAACAGGCCATAATTCACTTTCAGTTTCACTTTCATTTTCAGTTCCGGTTTTCTTTGTTATTTTGCAGACCATGTAGGGCGCTGCATATGGTAATGGGACTTGAAAGAAGAGACGCCACTAGCATATCAAAAAGCAGGGGCGTTTATCCTTAAGGCAAACTTGTTTTTACCTTAATCCCATTTTGTACCTGAATCCGGAGATATTGTCAAATGGTGTAACTATTCAGCAGCAGTTCCAAATATGAGAATCATGAGGGAGGAAAAAGGCGCGCGCCCTGTAAATACCCCAACAAGCAAGCCGGCAAGATATGCTGTCCGATACGCCGGATGATGCCCAAATAGCCGTGTACTGGCTACACCAGGGCGCCAGCTGGACCACGAAGCTGGCACAGGAGCGGCACGCAATCGAAGACTCGGATGTACTTGGGCCGACCCTTGTGGTTAGACAGGGGCCGCCACGCTAATCCAATGAGCTACCCTGCCAGGTTGTTTCCATCATGAATAAATTGCTCTTCGCATCAGCTACATTCGTAGTTATGACGTATCGCATTATGTGCCAACTGTATCTTCTCAATAACTTGGGGGATTTAACCCGTCCACGAAGGTGGACGTTCGGCGTAGGTTCGTAGAACCCCGCCCCCAGAGCCCGAATTCATTCGGCGAGCGCCCCGGAATATGGAGAAGATACCAAGATCTTGACAATGAGGATGTTCATGCCAACCATCTGGAGGGCTTCAATAGTGCCCTGCGGCGGCTAATATCTTGTTACAGGCGTAAGACCAATACTTATGCCAAAGACAAGAAGCCCTTGCAAAAACGCTTGGATGC
>PIVW01000119.1 GCA_003353825.1 Chloroflexota bacterium | reverse complement strand
CGACTACTACATATAGTACTTTATAAAAGGTAACTACTATATATGGGCTACTGTTATGTAAGCCTAGCGGGTTTTTGGTGCTTTACTTGACAATAATGACAAAATGGCCAAAGTCGAGACAGTATACGGGAAGGCAATATCCTTGCTCGAAACTTGTGTTGACGTAATGACACACGCCCATTGTTCATATCTGGGTGGGATGGCGCCACTGAAGGAAATGAGCGGCGCACCAGTTTACGCGCATAAATGGGAATCCGAGATCGTCGCCGGCCAGTGCCAATCGCAGTGATTTTCCTGCCGGCCGCAAAGTTCTTATGGCATTTTTATTCTGGTGGCAAGAAAAAGCACGGCCCAGCTAACACGCGAACAGCACTTTACTCCCTGCCTGCTGCTCGCTGCCAAGCTAGGGCCAAGCGGCGGATACCGTCTTGGATGATATCAGGAGGATGAAGGGCGTAATTCAACCGCAAGCGATGCCCGCCACGTTGAGGCTCAGTCGCCATGGTCGCGCTCGGGGCCATCTCTTGTCCGGGGAGATAGAAGAGATGGCCTGGTGCAAAGGCAACGCCTAATTCGAGAGCATGTACATAGAGCGTGGTCGCACCAGGACCGTTGGAGGGGAGTAGTATCCACAGGAATAGCCCGCCCTCGGGTCGGGTCCAGCGGGTACCAGGCGGCATATGCTGAGATAATGCATCGAACATAGCCTGACGGCGACTTCGATAAGCGAGGCGCAATTGGTGCAGATGTTTTGCAAAGAGATCGCCTCCTAAATAGACAGCCAGGGCGCGCTGGTTCAGCTCGGTGGCCGTGATGTCGAGCGTCTGGTGGGCAGCAGCCAGGTCATCAAGCAAGCGTTTTGGGGGAAGCAAGTATCCGATACGAGCGCCCGGCAGCAAACACTTGGAATATCCGTTGGTATAAATGACATTGTCGGCACTATCGAGTGCGCGTAGCGACTGAGGGGAGGGTGTATCCAACCAAAGGTGGCGATAAACGTCATCTTCCAACACTAACAACTTGTGTTTGGCTATCAACGCCAGCAACGCCAGACGCCGGTCGAGCGACATGCAAACCCCGGTCGGATTTTGGTAAGTGGGCGTAAGGTAGACCAGTTTGGGTTGATATCGTTCGATAAGGGCGGGTAGAAGGTGCAGTTGCATGCCATCTTCATCGCACGGCACTGGCTGCACGAAAATACCAGAGCCTGCCAAAAGATCGAGCACATGCATGTAGGTTGGTTGCTCGATGAGGATAGTGTCGCCGGGTTTGATTAGAGTGCGCAGCACCAGCGCCAAGGCTTGTTCGGTGCCACTGGTCACCAACAGTTGTTCCGGCTCTGCTGTAATACCGAA
Source organism: Chloroflexota bacterium (assembly GCA_003353825.1). The sequence continues at coordinate 11,822 of PIVW01000119.1, read as the reverse complement.
TCCGGCCATCTCGCGGGCGATGGCGCCATGTAAAGGAGGATAGCCCTCAAGTGGGCCATATTGCAGGATCTCGGGGCCATCGCGGCGCAGCACTGTATTGAGGGCCAGGCGATAGGCGTTGGCAGGCAGAAGATCGGTAGCAGGCATGCCCGGTGCGAAGGAGAGGATATCCGGCTGCTGGGCCAGGCGCATCATCTCCCGGTTAAAGTTGTGAGCCGTCCAATCGCTGGGATTTCGCAAGCTAGGCGGTGCTATACCCTTGCCCGAGCGAGCTTGCTGGGCAGCTCGATCAAGTACAAAACTACCACGGCCCACATGAGAGCCGATGTAGCCTTCCGCGGTGAGTTCAGCGTAAGCTGTAACGACTGTCACGCGATTAACACCCAATTGTTTGGCCAGCTTACGGGTGGCGGGCAAGCGTGTCAGGGGCGGCAAATCACCTCGCTCGATAGCCTCTGCCAGTGCTGCCTTAATTTGCTGGTAGAGCGGCAACGAAGAGCTTCGTTCCAGTTCGATACGAATTTGCTGCGACATAAACACTATTATAACAGCCTTAACCCATCAGATTGAATGTCCACTTTGCAGTGATCTGTAACAGTCAATCAGTAACCCGCTAACCACAATTTGTGCTATAATCGTGATGAAGTTCATTACAAAAGGTCATCAAACAGCCTGGCCAGGTCCCCATTCCCTGCAAGCAACAACCTCGCCTCCAAACCCGGGCTGTGCTAGAATGCGCCGGTTAATCAAACCAGCAATCAAAGACTGACATTGAAGCTATACACGAAAAAACGAATTGCACCTTACTTTAGGAGGTTAAATCCTCATGGCAGAAAACGAACAAGATCCTGCTGAGAATGAACCCATCGAACAAGACACGTCCCAAGAAGGTGGAACAGACGCGGTGATGGAAGACGCGGTGGCGGAAGACGCGGTGATGGAAGACGCGGTGGCGGAAGACGCGGTGATGGAAGACGCGGTGATGGAAGACGCGGTGGCGGAAGACGCGGTCACGGAAGCAGCAGAAACCGCGCCGGTACTTGCAGCAAGCCCAGAAGAGAAACAGCATGCCGAACATAATCGTACCACCATGATCCTGGGGGGTGTGATCATTATCCTGGTGGCATTGCTCTGTTTTGCCCTGGCATCAACCCTTGGACTCGGTCTAGGTGGAAGCGCGGAAACACCGACACCTGCCCCGATCCCAACCCCTGTTCCTACTCCAGAGCCCGGTAATCCCCCCACAGCCGTCATCTACGCGCCCAATACCGGCATTGTTGGCATTCCGATCACTTTCGACGGCAGCGGATCCGCCGGAGCCGTACCCATAGTCAGCTATGATTGGGACTTCGGAGATGGCACAGGCGCGAGAGGCGCTGTGGTTCAGCACATCTACAATAATCCCGGCAACTATACTGTCACTCTCACGGTTGTCGACGACAAAGGCCTGAGCGATAACGCCAGCATGCGCATCGATATCAGCGCACCTGAACCCAGCCCAGAACCGGAAGCCCCCACTGCCGCCATCAGTGCACCCACATCTGCCGTAGTGGGCGAGACGGTCAACTTCAATGGCAGCGAATCCTTCGGCGAAAACCCCATCGTCAACTACAGTTGGGATTTCGGCGACCGTACCTCGGGTAGCGGGGCCGTAGTGCAGCATGTTTATGGCAAGTCTGGCACCTACAAAGTCACGCTCACTGTCACCGACAACATCGGTTTGAGCGGTAATACGACGACAGAGATCGTCATTAGTGATCTGCCACAAACCGGCCCCACAGCCGTTATTACCGGCCCCTCACAAGCGGTTGTGGGCGAGCAAGTAACCTACGATGCCAGCGGATCCGTGCCCGGAAGCAGTGATATCACCAACTATACCTGGGACTTCGGCGATGGTAAGACTAACTCCGGGCGCGATGATGTCCTCGTCAACACAACCTTTGATACACCTGGCCGCTACACCGTTACCCTCACCGTAACCGATGAGAATGGCCTGAGTAATACAGCCAGTATGGAAACGACCGTGAATTCCTCAGTGGAGAATACTTCGTGGTCTTTGACGCAGGTTCTGCCCGGCACCGAGATCACAGCTCAGTTCGATCGTGGTAAATTGAGTGGATTCAGCGGTTGTAATGACTACTCTGGCAGCTATGTAACGACAGCTGATAGTTTGAGTGGCGGCATCACGGTCTCGGGCCTCACAGTCACCCGTTCAGCCTGTGCCGACGATGTCATGGCTCAAGAAGCTCAATATCTCACTAACATTCAGAGTGCTAGCAGTTACACGATCAATGGTAACACGCTTTCTATGGCTACAGCGGGCGCCGCACTGTCCTATGTCGACGCTTCGACCCTTACCGTCGAGTCTCAATAGTACCCTGACTGAGGAACCAATCCTGCAAACAGGTCGTCTCTAAGGCGGCCTGTTTTTGTCTACACTTTTCACAAAGGTACTGCGGAGACCTCGATAGATTGGGCAAGATGGCTATCCCGATCTCATCCAAAAGCTGGATGCACTTCCACATGGCAATCTGTTCTTGACAGGCAATGCCTATTCATGTAGCGTCTCACCTTGAGACAAAGACCTTGGCGCAGAAATTCCAGTACGCTTCGGAAGCACTTTATCGTGATTAGAAGAAACAAGAGTAGGATGATCAGCATTAAGTCATATCATTTCAAGAACCTGTTCGCGTCGTGTGAAACTGGCATTCGCCGACAATATTCTCGGCGTGGGCAGGATATCTACAGAGGAAATACAGCATGAGTTCGAGTAAAGTTGCTGTTTTGCGCACCTCGCCACGTACTGTATTGGCAGACTATCATCGCTTGATGAATCTGGCCGATTATCAGAATGTGGTGGCAAAAGATGTGGATACAGCACTCAAAATCAATATCTCCTGGCATTTCTTTTATCCAGGCAGTTCGACGACCCCCTGGCAGATGGAAGGCGTGTTACAAAGCATGCTACAAGACGGCTACGACAAGGACCTTATCCACGCTTGCCACAACCGCACCGTCGTTATCGATGCCTATCTGGGCGAGGCTGAAAACAAACAGGTCAATGTCGTGCGGGCACATGATCTTCGCAACGTGCATCTCTACGAAGAAGGCGAAGAGTGGATTCATATCAGCGAAGCGGTGGGCGATCTTACCGATAACTTCCTGGTTCTCAACCAGGTTTTCCCGGGCGGTTTCTACATCCCCAAACGTTTTATTGGTGAGAATATCATCCATCTGCCCACCGTGAAGACGCACATCTTCACCACAACGACCGGGGCCATGAAGAATGCTTTCGGTGGACTACTCAACGAGCGCAGACATTGGACACATCCCGTCATCCACGAAACTCTGGTGGATTTGCTCATGATCCAGCAGAAAATCCATCGTGGCGTGTTTGCCGTGATGGATGGCACCTTCGCCGGGGATGGTCCAGGACCTCGTTGCATGATCCCCTATGTCAAAAACGTCATGCTCGCCAGTGATGATCAGGTAGCCATCGACGCCGCCGCAGCCAAGATGATGGGTATTGACCCCATGTCCATCAAATACATCCGTTTGGCCCATGAGATGGGATTGGGCTGTGGTGATCCTGATGAGATAGAGATCGTTGGAGATGAAGATGTAGGCCGGCAAAACTGGCACTTTGCGGGCCCATTCCAAAAGATGACCTTTGCCTCGCGCATGCAACACAAGATCTACTGGGGGCCACTCAAAGGGCCGTTGGAATGGTCTCTGAAAACCGTTCTGGCGCCGTGGAGTTATCTGGCATCGGTACTTTATCACGACACATTCTGGTACCCATTTATCGGCAAGAAGAAAATGGAAGCAGCTCTGCAGAGCAACTGGGGGCGGCTCTTCCGAAACTGGGATACTGTCACCCCCGATGATCAGGGCTTTGCCGATGTCGGGGATGAAGCACCGGAACTGCAAACCGCGGGAATGGCCGCCTTTTTCGAATCCTTCCGCATCTTGTGGCTTGCCGTCAAAGAAGCGCCTGAAGTGACGGCCAGGCGACGGCGCAGTCACGATCAATATTACATGCAGCAGGGCTCGCAGGCGCGCTCGACCGGCATGGCGATTGCAGTCCTCCTGGCCGTTCTGCCAATTCTGCTCATCTTGCTGATGCGCTTGCGCCGAAAAGATAACAGCGCAACGGGCACAGACTCGGCTGAAAGCTTGCCAGACGCCGGCCTCGAATTATAAGCTAGTATCGCCCTGACAATCGCAAACCAGATGGATCCGACGACTGTCTATACCGATTTTCTTAACTCAATATCATTACAAACCGACCAGACCGCCGTTATTCAGAAGCTGGTCTTCTCCGTCATCCTCGTAGCCCTGTTCTGGATTGCCAACAGGATGGCCGTGCGCTATATCCGACATCGCGACCTGTCGGCGCAAGCACGCTTCCGTTGGAGCAAAGTGGCGAGTTACACCATCGGGGTCTTCGGGTTTTTCACTATTGGCGCCCTCTGGTGGGAATTTATTGGCAGTCTGGCAACTCTGCTTGGCCTGGTATTGGCCGGAATCGCCGTAGCACTACGAGATCCCCTCACCAATATCGCGGGGTGGGTGTATATAGTGGGTCGCAGGCCCTTTGTTCTTGGGGATCGAATTGAAGTTGATAACGTACGCGGTGATGTCGCAAACATTACACCCTTCATCTTTTCTCTTGCCGAAGTCGGTAGGGACGTGGGCGCTGAGCAACCCACAGGTAGGCTTGTACATATCCCCAACAATTTCGTTTTTATCAAACCCGTTGCCAATGCCACCCTGGGGTTTGAATACGTGTGGGACGAGATCCCGGTTGTTGTAACTTTTGAGAGTGACTGGGAAAAAGCTAAGGAACTCATAATCGACATCGTCAACCGCCATACCACAGATTTCGCACCTGAAGCTATGAAGCAGGTAGATAGGGCAACGACGAAGTTCCGCCTTACTACCGACACCTTTGCCCCAAAGGTGTTTACCGACGTCGTGGACATCGGCGTAGAGATCAGCATGCGTTATATCGTCGAAGTGCGAGGGCGCCGGGCGATACGGCAAGCGATTTGGGAAGATATCTTGCGATCGTTTGCGCGAGAAGCCGACCTGGATTTCGCTTATCCCACCCAACGTGTTTACTTCAACCAGCAAGAGGGCAAACCTGGTACAGGCGGGCCGCCGACACTTTCCTCACGCTAGGATAACCAAGCGGCGGAGCATACGACTTAGCGATCTGGGTGTGTACAAAGCGGGATGTTCGTAGTGCGCACTTCGGTATGTTACCCACGGCGCTAAAGCGCCTACTACGAACATCCCTCCACTCCCAATACGTTCGAGAGATTCGGTGTGTGCCACGGCCACCTTGTACGTGTTGGGGCATACCGCAGGGTCGAACTGAATGTGGTAGTATCGGGCATGAAGATTAGTCCGGTCAGAAATCGGCATTTTCAAGGCCAAGAGTGATTTTGACGCGCGTTATCGCACAGAGTATAATCACGAGTTGCGTAGGGGGTGGCTCAGCCGCCTTCCCTACTTTTTTGCCGCTCAACGGGCGACTACGCCCGTACTCAATAGTCTAGAGGAAATAAACCATGCCGAAACGAACCTGGCAACCCAAAGTCCGCAAACGGGCACGCACACATGGCTTTCGAGCCCGTATGAAGACCAAGGGCGGACGCGCTATCCTGAAGCGCCGCCGTACCAAAGGGCGTACACGTCTCGCCGTCTAACTCATAGCTCGCAGTGCAGTGCGCCGTCGATACCGGCTGAGATCACGCGAACGCTTTGCACAAGTTCGCCGCCAGGGCCAGAGTTATAAAGATCGGCTGACGATCCTGGTCTGTTTGCGAAATGATCTCCCCTATAGCCGAGTCGGCTTCACTGCCAGTCGCCGAGTGGGTAACGCGGTCAAGCGCAATCGGGCACGCCGTCTATTGCGCGAATCGGTGCGATTACGATTCCCGGATATCGATCCGGGTTGGGATATGGTTTTCATTGCTCGTCCCCACATTGTATTTGCCCGCTTTCAGCAAGTAGATGCCGCATGCGGCAGATTGCTCGAAAAAGCAGATATGCTAGCTGCAATGAAGGATGCTGACCCCACCCACGAGGCGACCGAACGTTAATGTTCAAATCCATTTTCCTGGCTGTCATTCGATTTTACCAACGCTTTATCTCGCCTGGTCTGGGCAGTAATTGCATTTACCAGCCCTCCTGCTCACACTACACCTACGAGGCGATAGAAAAGCATGGCGTCTTGCGCGGGAGCTGGCTCGGGGCCAAACGTATTGCGCGTTGCCATCCTTTCAGCAAGGGTGGCAACGATCCCGTACCTGACTGACCCCAACGCACGGGGGCGACATTGTTGTATTGATGGTACGCCCCTTTACCCATCGGTGTTACTTGTATGTTACGCAGAGCGCCGGTTCTGGAGTACAGAGTGAAACGATCTCACAAGAAAATTCTACTGATCCTCATCCTCTTGATAGCGGCCTTAATACTTAGTGGCTGCGGGGGTGTTGATCCAGAAACCGGCGAGTACAACCCCGGCATATTTGAATTTCTGGCTGCACCATTGCGGCAGGCTGTTATCCTGTTTAACGGGTGGTTCGATACCATAGGAGTAAACTATTCGTGGGGCTGGGCTATTATCATGGTAGCCACGGTCATCCGCCTGCTTTTGCTACCACTCAGTTTGAAGCAGATGAGATCGATGCGCGAGGCGCAGGCAAAAACAAAAGCGCTGCAACCGGAGATCGACCGCCTTAAAAAGAAATATGGCAAGGATAAACAACGCTTCCAACAGGAGCAGATGAAGCTCTACCAGGAGCACAAAGTCACACAAGCGCAAATGGCGGGTTGTCTGCCTACAGTCATCCAGATGCCAATCCTCTTTGCCTTTTACTATGCGCTTATTGGATTGGCTGCAGCGGAAGAGAAGTACATCAGTGGCGAGCCTTTCTACTGGATTCCAGATATCTCTCTTCCCGAATATCGCACGGGCCTCAGTTGGCTAACCACTGACTTTACACTTGAAAAGCTTACACAACCTGACGTGTGGCCCTATCTTGTCTTGCCCGCACTGCTGGCAATCACTCAGTATGTGATGATCAAGACCGGTTCCACCGGCCAGCCACAGCCAACCAGTGGCGACAATAGCAACCCCGCAGCCGGTATGATGGGACAAATGAGCATCCTGATGACAGGTATGTTTGTGTTTTTCGCCTTGCAGGTTCCAGCCGGTTTGAGCCTGTACTGGGTTGTTGGCAATATCCTGGCTTTATTGCAACAGGTTTATGTCAATCGGCAACAAGGCAAGTGGGAAGAAGAATTTGAACTCACACCGGTATTAGCTACCAGTGGCGCCGCCGCATCCAGCAATAGTGCCAGCGTAGGCGAGATCACGGATGGCTCCACAGAAAAAGCTATCACACAGAGTGTACCTAAAACCCCCAAGAAGACGAGTGGCACGCGCCGCAAACGCCGTAAACGTCGCTAATGAGCACCTCCTCCCAACATCAGCCTGCTTGAACTAACTGCACCGATTACAGTTCGGTTTGATAGCGAGAAATGAAAAGATGACAGAATTTACCGGTCGGACCGTAGCAGAAGCCATTGAAAAGGGTCTGGAATCTTTGAGCCTGACCCAAAACGACGTAGAAATCGAAATAATCGAAGAAGGTCGTGGGGGCGTCTTTGGCCTGGGATCCAAACAAGCCGAAGTTCGCATCATTCCGCGGACAGAACAATCTGCTGAACCTCCCTCGCCGGCTGTTCAGACGCAAACGGCGCCCCCTGATCTTGAAAAAGAGAACCGACAGGAAAAGGGCGATAGTTCATCGACCGATAGATTAGCGCCCGCTGATCTATCGGTCGATGAACCGAAAGATCAGCATGGGCAGGAAGCAGATAACTCACCTATCCCCAGCCCCGTCGCGAAGTCAACTTCAGAGATGGCGGAAGCCGTCAGCAAGCCTGAGGAAGATGAAATCCTCGATATCTGTAAGGAGTTTCTACAATCCACATTGGATCTGATGGGACTCAAGACTGTGGTCGAGGTTAGCTACGAAGAACCCAAAGATGAGGATCCCACCTATCTGCTCAATATCGAAGGTGAAGATCTGGGCATTCTCATCGGGCGCCGAGGTGAGACACTGGAAGCGATCCAATACCTCGTGCGTCTGGTAGTCAACCGCCACACGCATAGCTGGCCACGTATCGAGGTCGATGTCGAGCACTACAAACAGCGTCGCACAGTCAGTTTACAACGCCTGGCAGAAACCATGGCAGATCGCGCCGTGCGCGAGAATCAAACCATTGTGATGGAGGCGATGCCTGGCCGCGAACGCAGACTAATACATCTGGCCCTACGCAATCGCGAGGATGTTTACACTGAGAGCATCGGCGAAGGGGATAGCCGAAAAGTGACCATCGTCCCGAGCTAGATGTATTGTAGCAAGAACATGCTACCAAGGGCTCTGGATCAAATCCGGAGCCCTTTTGTGATCCTAGCAGCTTGTCGGAGAAGTACTATGGGATTAGTTCCACAAGTTTGAATGGCCCATCTTCGAGTCTTAAAACCGCTCGAACTGAGGGTGTTTTAGATGCTGAAGTGACTTTTCCGACAGCCTGTTAGAAAACTCAAATCTCTGGTGCGAATATTCTTATCAGTAGAATGAAAGAGTATCAAACTCTCAATACACTTCGAGACCAGCTACAAGCGAACACTTGTTCTCAGGATGCTGTTCGCGTATAATATGGACACAAAATCATTGATCAAGCATAGCTCTGTGCGTTCGCTCAAATTTGACACCAAATCTAGAATTCGTCTTTTTTGACCAGAATTCGGTCCTCGCTAGGCAATTTATTGTCAACTTGCGTGATTTTTTATCACTGAATTCGCTCTGATGAACATCGCTTCACCCAGGGATGAGGATATACATTCTGTATATAGTAGCTTGATAATTCGGTATACAATATGTAGTAGGTAAGAGAATCTGAGAAAGTCAAAAAAATATAAGCGAAAGAACAGATAGCTGTTTGCCAAAACAACCTTTTCCAAGGTAGGTGCATGATATGACGACTACCATTAACGATTTTCTGGAAACAGTTTATGACCAACTTGAATACAATAGTGGGCAAGGCTACTTCAAAGTTACCGATTCTTCCAATGCCCTTAGCCTCTCACAAATTGGTTGGTTTGAACAGGCGCGTCAACTTGGCGCAGAAACTATCTATTTTGTAGAAGACTTCCCCACGGTCCTATTTTTCAAACACGATTTTGATTTAGGCGCTGACACAAACGATAGCGAAGAAAGAATTCGGCAACTCTTTATACAAGTATGGAATACAAGTCGTGTCCCGCTTTTTTTTGTGGCTCTACCGGGGGAGTTGCGAGTTTATAGTGCTTATCAAAAACCCATTAAGCGGGATGATTGGCTTGCGGAAGATCGTTGGTTGAAACGAATAGGGACGATTGCCCAAGTTGCAGAACTTGCTGAGTTTTCGCGTCCTCAAGTGGAGAGCGGTCATCTTTTTCAACAACGAAGCAATGATTTCAACCGTGACAATCGAGTTGATCAATGGCTCCTTAAAAACTTGCGGCTGTTACGCCAGAGACTTGAAGGGGAAAACAGAGGAAAACGAGAGCATGTTCACGCCGTGATTGGACGCTCTATTTTTATTAGGTATCTTGAAGATCGAAAGGTGCTAGTTGAGGGCTATTTCACTGATCTCGACAGTTCCCATGAGTATCAAAGCTATATCGATGTTTTAGTAAGCAAAGAAGATACATATCGACTGTTCGGTAAATTGCGCCATGATTTCAATGGAGATTTATTTCCTTTGAGCGACGAGGAAGAATCGGCGATTGAGGAAACAGATCTGCATTTACTTGGAGACTTTTTACTGGGTCGGAGTATAGGGGATCAACCAGATTTGTTGTTCTGGGCTTATAAATTTGACATCATTCCGATAGAGCTAATTAGCAGTATTTATGAAGAATTCTATCATGCGAATGGTGCGACAGCAGACAGAGGTACCCACTACACGCCAACGGCGTTGGTTGATTTTGTACTTTCGCAAGCTTTGACCACAGAACGTTTAGACGGCGGTGCCCGCGTTTTGGATGCAGCTTGCGGATCCGGCATTTTTCTTGTGGAAGCTTTCAAACGCCTTGTCTACCATCGTTGTCGTAAACAAAGCGTAAATCATTTATCTCGTGCCGATTTAGTAGAATTATTGACAGAGAAAATCGTCGGATTTGATATTAACAAATCAGCTATTCAAGTAGCAGCATTTAGCCTCTATTTGGCATTTCTTGATTTCCGAGAACCTCCGGATATTGATGCCAATAAACAGCTTCCTAAACTCATTTATAATCCGGAAGAGCCTGAGGACAGTGGTAAAAGCTTGTTTCACACAAATGCCTTTTATTTGACAGAAGATGAAGAAACCGAGATTACTGAACGAATTGCCAATCCAAAACGCTATGCGGGTAAGACGGGTGATATCAGCGCAAGTCAATTACCTGTTTTACCAATAGGAAACGTGCGTTTTGATGTCATTGTTGGTAATCCTCCCTGGGGATCTGACAATTCACCTGATGGTGATGTTGCGATTCAATGGTGTAAAGCACTTCGCTATCCTCTCGGTTATAAAGAGCTTTCCCAATGCTTTATGTGGCGTTTGCATCGTTTATTGAAATCTGGCGGTGAAATAGGCCTATTGGTTTCAACGGGCATTTTTTTCAAGCATCAAGACAAGAGTCAGGTGTTTCGTAAACAGTGGTTATCACAGAACCAGGTTCGTGCTGTTTATAACTTTGCTCATGTACGTCAAGTATTTTTTCAGAGTGCAATTGCACCATTTGCAGCAATCTTCTATACGCCTAAACAAACTGAATTAGAAATCTTATCAAGAGATAAGGTTTCTTATGTCTCTATTAAACGTCAATCGTTTGTGGAGCAGTTGCAGGCAGTCATCATTGATCGAGGGGATTTACTTAGAATCCGTCAAGAAGATTTCTTAGCGAATGATTGGTTGTGGAAAACTTATATGTGGGGAAATTCTAATGATGCTGAATTGATTGGGGAAATAAAAAGCTGTAATCCCCCACTTGATATGGTTTTGGAAAACGCAACTGGGAACTCAGGTGCTGGATTTGGAGACTTAAGAGGAAAGCATTCTACTGATGATTTGCTCGTCAGATATGAACTTCGTAATGATGACTTTTCCATCCCAGAACCGTTGTCCACATTGAGAACCCCTATCCAAAAAAGAACTATACGTCGGATAGGCAAGACTATTCTCTATTCAGGCAATCGTCTTATTGTTAAACGCGGTGTATCAAAGGCTTCGCCGAAATTTGGCGAAATTCAAGTTAGATTTACTGGTGTATCATTTGCTTTCACAGATAATTTCATAGGATTTAGAATAGACTCATTAACAAAAGAAAAGCAACAAGTATTGCTTGGTATTATGTCGTCCTCTTTAGCTAAATACTATCACTTTTTAACCTCTTCGATGTGGGGCTTATGGAATTATAAAATTTTCACTAGCGAGCACCTCAAATTGCCGGTGTCTTTTCCTGAAGATCCAAATTTACAAGAAAGAATCTTGAAAGCTGTAGATAAGCTCATGAACAGCGAGAATCAAACTACTTTGTTTTCCCCTGTTCAATCGCGTTGGCAAGAAATGCAAGATGAACTTGATGAAACAATCTTTGATCTTTATGGATTGTCAGATGCACAACGTGATTTAGTAAGGGATATGTGCCAGGTCACGCTGGAGTTTTTCTACGAAGGTACGAATGCCCAGGCAGTGAAGCCGCCGTCTGT
>PIVW01001322.1 GCA_003353825.1 Chloroflexota bacterium | reverse complement strand
TCACAGTCTCCGCCAGCCCCCCAGTCCCACTCGAAACTGACGCCCTCAAAAACGCTTTGGTAATTTTCTGAATACTGGTCCATCCCACCAAAGCCGCCAATTCCCTTGGTGCCCTCACGGGCGGCGTTATTATCCGCTCCGGCGCCGCCACTTCCCTCCTCGTCCAAGTTGCCGCCCTCCCCATCACGACCGTCACCTGTCTTGCCTGCGCCCGCCGCACTTACGTCATCGTCAATGCTCAGAGGGGCCTGCCCGCCTGCATACCCATGTCGGCCATTATTGCAAAACAGGATGAGCAGTGTTTTGTTGTAATACCAGCCGCCACCGGCCCCGCCGCTGCCGGCGATCATGATGATACCGGCCTTGCTGGGTTGCGTTATATTATCCTCGGATATGTCCACCAGCTTCTTCTTAGAGACGAGTGACGCAGACCCGGCCCCAAAGGTCTCAGATTTGCCATTCTGACCGACGTAGATAGAAAGTGTGTCAAGGTCACTCAACGACATCGCTGTAGCCGCGTAGCCCGGAGCCCCCGGTTTGCCAGTATACATCGTACAATTTTTCGTCATCTTATAGGGCCGCCTCGGGGGCCCTTTGCCGGCATATGCTTCAATCACCGTTTGGGCCTTAGGCAGGATATAAGCTTGGTAGTCAGCATACTGCAGGTTGATCGTCTTAACGAGCGCCTGAACATCAAGGTCTTCCTCAGAACTCGTGTAGGTGCAGGTAATGAACTCCATCATATTTGGGTCGCTCACATTGCC
>PIVW01000118.1 GCA_003353825.1 Chloroflexota bacterium | reverse complement strand
GTGGGAATAGAAGTACCTAAAAGGAGGGGTGCACCGCCAGGAGGAGAGCGGCAACTAACCCCGCCCGCAAGCCCGCCACCTCCCAGGCCAGGCGGTAGCTCAGCCAAAGTATGAGGGCGCCGATCAGTAGTGGCCAGAGGCGCATGGCAGTCACACTGATCCCGCCCAGTTCGAACAATACCAGCAAACCGTAGGTATTCAACGCTCCAACATAATCGACGATCATCAGTGGAAAGCGCTTTCCCCACAGCGTCAGTGTTGAATCACGATGCGCCTCCACCGACAATCCCCGCACGAGTTGTACGGCCGCTTTTGCTTCTACCGCCTCATCATAATTGGGGCCGGGCAGATCGATCTGATAAAGAGTTAGAGCCAGGTAGACTAGCAGCGGCAGGAGAAATAGCAGAATCGGCCCAACTCGACGGCGTGGCAATTCAGCAAAATATCCTTTCGTTGGAGACACTGGCACCGCACAGTTACTTTGCAATCAGGCCGATATCGGACACCTGGCTGCGATAATTATGGCCGCTGGCGTAAACGCGGATGCTCACTACTTTTTGCGGTCGCGGGAAGGTGGGACTCTGCAAAAAACAAGGCGATTCGTATTCATACCAGACGAAACTGGGTATTTTTTCACCGTCGCGAATCGGCCAGTTGTCGACAGGGTCCACCGCGTAAAAACCCCATGTCCAGAACTGAGGGTTGCCGTCGATATCGATGAAATCGATACGAACCATAAGCGGGAATTCTGACGAGAGAATGCCCCCTCCAGATAGACTCTGACTGATCAGGCGTGCATCAAGACGCAGGACGAGGCTATCAAAATCCTGAACATCTGTATCAATCTTTTGGGTTAACGAGGTCTCGGTATGGATGCCCCCTATTGCGTCATTCCGGACAAAGTAAGCGGCAAGGCGCCCACCAATGTCGATGACACTAGCATCCCCATAGATGACATCGCTGAGATCTCCGGCATCCACGATCTGTTCTTTGATCCATGTTTCCTCAAGGGGTTGCGAGAGATCACCATTTGCAACGAGATTTTGAGATGTAGCTTGCGGGTAAGTGGGGGGGGATCCAAGCGTAACAGTGGTTCGTCTTCCGTCATTGAGTATGACGGTGCGTCCTTCAGCTTCTACAGAAACTTCTCCGCGGCGAGCGCTGACTTCTGTGGTGTCGTTATTGACCGCAATAGCGGCGCTGCCATCCTGGAAACGGATGGTGCTGTGTGGCGTCGTCACACTGATGTCTAGATCACGCTCCTCACTTGGATTTCCGGTCACGCGAGCCCGGCCCAGGTTCAGGCTCAGACCTACGGTATTGTATCCCTGACTTTGATTGAAACGAGGCGTACGTACCTGATCGACAACCAGCTCGCTATTGCTTCGTAATTGCACCGTCGTTAACGTATCTTGCGTCTGCTCCGACTCATAGACCGACATGTTAGCACGGGCAATATCGTCCGTACGGATGGTCTCACCTTCCGAGGCCTCGATGGTATTGATGACCGCGGTCGGTTCCTCAGAATTTTCAGTCATGATCAGGGTGGTGCCACGAATGGCCTCGACCTGAGTGGGGAGAGGCCGTGTGGCGTTGTGAATATACCAATTGATCGACAGAGGAATCCCTACCAGCAAGATCGTAAAAGTGGCAAAGGCGATCCACAATAGCATCCATGCTTGGTGTCCAACATTTTCGTAGGGCACGGGGGGAGAGGGGCTGTGGGATTGCTGGCTGGCGGTATCGACAATGGACATGATGTTATGGGTCAACCAATACGAAAAATCTGCTCGTTCCCGAGGGGATCGAGCCAGACTATATCAACTTTATCGACCCTGGCCATAGCCGGGCCCTGGTGGAGCAGAGCGATTAAGCGCTTCAGTTTTGCCTCAGGTCCTTCCGCCACAACGGCGACATGGGGGTTGGGAAAATAGACATTGCGGGCGCTACCGGGCAACTGGAGGAGCTGCGCCTGGTTTGATACAAAGACTCTAAAACCGACGCCCTGAACCCGGCCATAGATCTTGGCCTGAAATCGCCGGATGGTAGGATCTGAGATAAAGGCAGGTTCCATAACAACGACGATGGGGTCAGCCTTCAAGTTCCGGTTTCTGAGCATCCCGAACTTTCTTCAGCCATTTAGCAGCGTCTCGATCGCCAGGATCGACATTCAGGGCTTGAGCAAACCACACTTCAGCTTGCGCCCAGTCCTTGCGCTCGGCGTAAACCAGGCCGATATTGTACTGTACACTAGGCGCTTTCGGATCGAGTTCGAGTGCCCGTTGATAGGCCTCGATGGCTTGTTCCTGGCGTGGGCGGCTTGATAATTCCAATCGGCCTAGATAAGCGGCAGCCAGGTTGAGCCACAGCCGGACATTGTCAGGATATCGCTCCGCAGCGTTTTCGAGCAAGGTAACGGCCTTGCTCCATTTGCCATTCATGACATATGCACCACCCAAAGAGATGGCGATGTCCGCGTCATGGGGTTTCAACTCATTGGCTTGTTCCAACGGAGTTAGAGCCTCGGCAAACCGCTGCGATCTCAACAGACGCGCGCCTTCACGCAACAGTTGATAAGCTTGTTGTTCCTTTTCTTGCTCGGTAGTCATAAATCAAATACTAGTAGAGGCGCACCCTTGCGCCGCCCGTTGAGATGGCTGTCGAAAAAGGAACTGGCGACGTTTATGTAAGCCATAGCAGTAAGGCCGGTAAGGTGAGTATACTCACGAGTGTGGTAATGAAGACGGATCCGGCAACAAAGTCCGGTGTTGCCTCGAACTCATTGCTGATGACAATGGCATTCACGGCGGTGGGCATCGAACCTTGCAGCACTGCCACGGTATAGGCCAGCCCGCTAAGACCGACGAGTCGCGCCAGAATAATAGCGAGTGTAGGGCCGCCGAACATTCGTAATGCAGTAAGGCGGGATACCGGCCGTATATTGACGTGAGCGCTTGCCTGAGCCAATGACATCCCCAAAATGATGAGGAAGACCGGTATTGCTGAGCGCCCTGTCATATACAACATATCGAATAGTGATCCGGTGGGCATGATACCGGTCGTACGGCTGATGAAACCGAGAATAATCGCCCAGACAACCGGTGTGGCCAGGGTACGGCGTAAGGCCAGACGACCCCCGTTCTCGCCACGCGCCAGCAAATAGATGCTGACAGTGCTGCCCACTAAAGAGTTGAATAGATACAGGATCAATGCGTAATCGAATCCATCAGGGCCGAAGGCGAAGAGATTGAGGGGCAGACCATAGTTGCCATTGTTCAAGATAATCGAGCACATGACAAAGGCTGCACCCAAACTGCTGCTGTAGTGCCAGCGCCGGGCCAGTAGGTACGAGGCGCTCCCCATGAGAACCATGAAGCTGGCAGCAAAGGCCAGGGTTCGCCATATGGTGTCGATCTCTATATCCAATGTAATGATCGAGGTGTAGATCAGGCATGGGGCCAGGATATAGAATACAATGCGACTGACAGAACGTACGTCGATTTGAAGTCTCCGTCGGATGAGGAAGCCGACCAGCGCCATCAAGGCAATGGGCAATAGGATTTCTACTAGCACCTGGCTTAATGATTGAAACAGGTCCCCAACACTCATCTAAGCCACTCATCACGTTCATCGAGTAGCTGTCGGACTTCAGCCTCCAGTGGGTCTTCGTAAAATTCATCTTCGATCGTAAGTGCTTCGACTTCCTCATCATCGATGCCGAGGATATCGTTGATGATTTCATAAGTGTTGCCGTCATCGGAGAGCAATTCTTCCAGTGCCTGTTCGGCTGCCTCGACTACGGCTTCATCCTCCCATTCTGTGGCCGCTTCCAATGCCTGGCGCGCCTCAGTGCCGCCGATTGAACCCAGAGCCAGCAGCGCTGCCAGGCGGACTTCGGAGTCGGTTTCAGAGGCGATCA
This sequence comes from Chloroflexota bacterium, assembly GCA_003353825.1. The sequence goes on along the minus strand of PIVW01000118.1, from coordinate 9,275 downwards.
AGTTGATAATTTGCGAAACAGCTGCTCGCGCCTCAAGTTCGCCTAAGGCGTTCACAGCTTGGAAGCGTAGCGCAGGATCTGATTGTCCGAGTTCAGATACCAGGTGGGGTATCCATTTGAGGTCGGCGCTGCGTCCCATGGCGTAGAGCGCGCTCTCACGCATAGATGGATCGGTATCATACAGTGCGTTCTCAATCACGCCTGAAACCGATCCATCACTCGAGACGGCGATGTCTTCCAAAGCCCTGCGCCGTACATGAACGACTTCATTGGTGTCATGTAATCTTTCCCAGAGTGCGCGGGTTGCATGTTCTGCGTGGCCTGATTCGACAGAGCCTATTTCACCCCAGTAAACAAACCTGCCCAGTGCAGTAGCGGCTGCCGCTCTCACATCGGGATCTGAATCTCCATGAAGTAAGTCTCGGAATGCGGCAATGAGGTGGGGCCGTTCATCCTCCCACAATCCTTCGATAGAGAGGCTGCGCACCCTAGGGTTTGCATCCCCCAATGCCCACGAGTAAATGACACGAAAATCATATTCGACATGTTCAACTGCCAGCTCGATCAAGGCGTGCAACAATTCCACGCGTCTCGTGCTGTCGTAGGTGATCCACGCTGTCCGAAATCGTGCAAGCTCTCGGGAATTCAGATCACTTAGATTGGCTAACAGAGAGAGATTAATCTCAGGCCCGGTATCTCCCAAGCTGCTGAGGGTTTCGCCGAGTTTGCGGGTCATGATTTATTCCAGTAAAAGCGCCTTTGCTCACTTGGTATAGAGACGGGTGATGATGCTGCTGGTTCATCGCCAGTGCGTGTGGTCGATACAGCTTGAATGTACCAAACATAACCCCGGCCATACTCTTGCGGAGCCTGCCCGAATAGCCAGGCCGGAACGATGAATTCGGTCGCTTGCCCGATCGCTTCTTCCAAACGCCAATCGACAAGATTTTCTCCAACAATGACACCGATATGAACCCTATTTTCTATGCCGGTCGGAAGGCCAGTCGGGTTTTGCCAGGCCAAGACAATTAATTCGTTTTTGCCACCATTGTAGGATGAACCGTCGCCAGGATTAACCAATAGGGGGGCTGGCAAGGAGATACTTGGAGTCGGTGTCGCGATCGGTGTGGGTGTGACAGTAGGGGGTTTGGTCGTTGGCGGAGGTGGGGTGTATTTCGCTGGCGGGATTTTCAATTCCTGATTGATACGAAGCGCAGTTGGATCTTTGATCTTGTTATAAACGGCAATTGCCTCAACGCTACGATCGACTTGTGTAGCAATCCCCACCAGTGTATCTCCCCGTTGAACGATATAAGTCGAGGGGCCAGCCGGTTTGGAGGTGGGCGTAACGGTCGGCTCTGGCGTGTCTGTTGCTATTGGTTCGGATGTACTCGTGGGAGTTGTGGCCGTTTGCGCGGTTGCCTGACGGGTTCCACGCGGGGTTCGTGTAGGTGATGCTTCCGCTGTGGGCGTCTGTATGGCGGTAGGTTCAGCTGTAGGGGTCTCAGACGGGATCGGCGTCGCGGTTGGTTCTGGCGGCGGGATTTTTATTTCTTGATTCACCCTCAGCGAGGTCGCGTCCTTGATGTTGTTGAACGACATCAGCGCCTCAACTGTAGTGTCAAGTTGTCCGGCAATGCCTATCAGTGTATCGCCCGGCTCTACGATGTAGGTGGTGGGTACTGCTTCCTCGGTGGGAGTGGGGGTGCTCACCGGTGTATCTGTGGCTATCTCTGCCGGCTCTATCGCCGGCACCGAGGTTGCGGTCAGGACAATGTGTGTAGGGGTGGGCTGAATGACAACAACGATTTCGGTGGGCGAAGTTGTGAGCGTAGGGATGGGCGTTTGGGTTGGGCCGGGAAGCAACGTTGCCGGCGGCGGGATCAAAGCCGTCACCGCCTGACCCGCTCTGGAAATTAAGTCCCATCCCCCAGCAAAATTGAGTAATCCAAACAGAATCAGTAAGAGTACTACGGCGGCAATAGGTCGATAAGGACGCCAGGCATGGAGCTCTCGCCCACAATGAGGACACAGTGTTAACTGTGAGGGGGCGCTGCGATGGCAGTGGTTGCAGCGAATGGTATTATCTGGTCTCGTAACGACTACCCCGCAGTTGGGGCAGACATCACGATCACTAGGAACATTGGTACCGCAGCGAGAACAAGTATGAGACATGAAAAATAGGCTAGCCGGAATCTGTGTGGTCGGAAGGGGACACTCCGGTGCTCGAAACCGCATTATACCTAAAGATCGGTGAAATGTGGCAACTGAAATGCTCGCCTATATGACAGGCGACAGGGATCACAGAGTCATCGTTGTTCCCAACAACTGATTCGTATCAAATAAATGCTTTTGCAGATGGTCGGGTATCTCCCCAGATAGCAAGTGGATTCGCAGGTTGGGATGATGCCGTAGCAACTCCGCCATACTCTCGATTTTTCCTGCCATGCCGCCTGTTACATCGACACCATAGGAGCCGCCGAGCATTGCTTTCACGGTTTCGAGTTGAGATGCGCGCAGTTGTGAGATGGGCGTGGCATCTGGAACACTAAGAGGATCAGCGTTGAAAACACCATCTACGACCCCAACCAGAGTGATATGGCCCGGACAGAGGAAAGGCGTTGCTGCCGCCAGAACTTGTTCGGTAGAGACAATAGTCCCGCCGAGGTGCGTATCGAAGGCGATGTCACCGAACAGCACGGGGATGAGGCCGGCCCGTAACGCTGCTTGCACCGGTTCGATGTGGAATGTCTCTATCTGGCCCTTATTACAGCGTACGAGAACAGATGGCGGTAAGCTTATGACCGGTAAGCCTGTTCGAAGAAATGCTGCTAACACCAGTCGATTGAGCTGGGCGGCGATATATCCGGTTTCGGTGAACCCACGCCATCCCTCACGATCGTGTATACCCTGCCGCGTGTGGTAGCGACGACCGACAATATGGCCGTAGCTACCACTGCCGTGAGAGAGCAGAAAAGGCCGGCTGGGGAAGGCGTGGTAGGCTGTGGCGATTTCCTCAGCCAGGCGTTGGATCACCAGAGGCCGTGGTGTCACAGGGCGGTTTTTGTCCGTAATCAAACTGCCACCCAATTTGATGAAATGAGGGGCGGATGTCTGCGATCTATTCATTCGCAAGCTCGGGGTACAAGCGCCGATAATGGTTTGACTGTACGGCGACGGTGCGCAGGTAAAGGTGTGTTTCGTCGAAGTTGATCAGTTCCAAAAAAAGGTCGTCGTCGTCACCGGCCAGATCTCGCCAAAATGCGGCATTGCCTGGGCCGCCATTGTATCCGGCCAATGCCTGGGGTACATTGCCACCGGTGCGGTTAAGGCCCTGGCTCAGATAAAATGCGCCGAAATCCACATTGATGTAGGGCCTGTACAATAATTCATCCCGGTAGTCAGGCCAACCCAACTGTTGAGCTATGCTTTGCCCGGTACTGGGAATGATCTGGGCGAGGCCGCGTGCTGCAGCGCCGCTGGTGGCAGCCGAACCAAATAACGATTCCTGGCGGATCAAGCCGAGCAGAACATGGGGTTCTATATCGTACTTAGTGGCCGCAGGAAGGATAAGATCGGCATAGTAAATGGGAAAAATAAGTTTCTGCAGATAAACGGGACTGTTGGCCAGTCTGTCTGGCGATAGCACCTGAAAGCGAGCGGCGGTGCGAATCGAGGTGTTGTAATAACCCAGATCTCTTGTCATCAAGGCAAGCTGCAATAAGGCGACAGGATCATCGTGCCAGCTCAGGCGGAGCGCCTCGAAGGCAGCGGCAGCGGCGACCGTCTCGCCTACTCGATGCAGTTCAGCAGCACGTTCCAGCCCAGATCTCGACTCAGTAAGATCAATTGGAACATCGCTTTCCACCCAACTCTCGAGCCAGGTGGTGAGGGCCGGGAGCGAATCACTGTCAGAATCACCGGGAACACCTGGCTCCATTGTCTGGTTTTGGCGTTCGGCAAGGGTTTGGCGCGCGCGTAGCCCATAGTAATTTCCGGCACTCCACCGCTCTGTCATCTCCTGCCAGTGGGTGATGGCTTCGTCTGTATTGCCTTCGACCTCTAGTGAGCGTCCCAGCCAATAGGAGGCTGCCGCTTCCCACAAGCCGTCGCCGGCATCAGCCGCTGCAGACCAAATGGTACGTGCAGCCTCGAAATCACCCAATTGGAAGGAGGTCAAGCCTGAGCGAAAAGCAGCGCGTGTCGCATATTTGCTTTCGGGGTACTCTTGCGCAAGGCGTGCGAAGTCGGCAGTAGCTTCAGAGAGTGTGCCTTCGTCCCGTTCTGCGATGATGGCAGCCCACCACAGCGCCTCGGCCGCGGCAGTCCGATCGAGGCTCAATTCCGCTGCCCGCAGATACACTTCCCGTGCAGTAGCCGGATCATCACGGCGCCAGTAACTACGCCCTCGGCCCAACCAGGCTGCGCCCGCCGCCGTGTCATTGGCGTGCGTATCGGTGAGCTGCTGCCATTCGATCTCGGCGCGTATGTAGTCCTTCTGTCCTTCATAGGCACGGGCTACCAGGGCATGTGCCTCGGCAGCATGATTTGGGTTTGTGTCCATGTATTCGTGCAGTATGTCAATGGCGGGTTGATAAGCGCCGGCAGCAACATCGATGCGGCCTCGCAAATAGCTATCGACCGGTTGTTCGGCGTTGACAAGATCGGCCAAGGCCAGATAGGCAAAGTGGCTGGTAGGGCCTGCCCGCATCGCCTCCTGAAAGCTGGCGTAAGCATCCTCTGTCTGACCATTAGCCAGTTGCGTTTGCCCCAGTTGATAGTGCATTTCGGCGCGATATCCCGGCTGGCTGGCAGAGATTAGGATCGCCTGGTATTGGGCGATGGCACGCTCAAAATCACCGGCCTGGATGCTGGCCGCGGCAATGCCCTCTCGGGCGCGTAACTTTGAGGCGATATCAGGCGCTTTAGAGAGGGCCTGTTCGTAGCTGGCAATGGCATTTGAGGTATCCTGCACAGCGGCATAGGCGTCACCGGCCAGACTATATGCCCGGGAGTCCAGCAATGACTGTTGCTCCGCATACTCGATAAAGGCAGCCGCTGCCTCTTTTACCTGCCCCACACGCTTAAGTGCTTGTCCCAACCAATAGAGGATCTCGGGATGTGTTTCCCGGTAAGAATCGCTATTGCCGAGTGACAAAAAGACTTGTGCTGCGGCCGTTGCATCATCCTCCAACCATAACGCCTTTCCTAAACCAAAGGTCGCCTCCTCAGCCAGTGGATCGTCTGAGAACGAAGCAACGATCTCTTGATATGCCTCTGTCGCCCCCTGGTAATCGCCATTGAGGAGGAGCGCATCGGCTTCGGCCAGTTGTTTGGATACGACCGCTGTCGGTGTAGAGGTAGAGGTCGGGCTAGGGGTCAGGGTTGGACTGGGTGTCTGGGTAGCAGTCTCGGTGGCTGTTGCTGTGGCCGTAGAAGTTAAACTCGCCACAACCGCTTTTGTAGCCGAGACCGGTATTGACGCGGGGAGACTTACAGTAGCCGTTGGAGATGGCCCGGCGGCTATCGGCGTGGGCGTTACAACCGGTGTAGTGCAGGCTGCTACGCTTGCCAGCAGCCCGCTCATGATGAACATGAAACTGGATCGACTCATAGAGAAACGGATCATGAGAACGCTGATATGATTTCAGAAAACTGAGGTATGGCTATCATAATCATGCAGTTCAATACCATAGCGGCCACATATTATACAAATTCGCACGACGGTATGCGGGCATCAGGTCCTAAGCAATGGAATTTCCAGGCTCAAAGTACGAAGCGCCCTCAGGTGCTGTGTCTAGACCCTGCGGGGTCTTTGAATTTCAGCCAGATACTTCCAGTATCTTATCGAAAATGGCAACTTTCTGATTACCAATGCACTCAACGAAGAATGATCGGCATGAAAAAACTGTGGCCGATGGTGCCGGTATAAAGGGTTGCGTCGCCAGCCGTGCTTGCCCTGACGGTAAAGGGAACACCTGCTATTGCCTCATGATTGGCATAGAGTATCGTCGGGTATGTTCCCGATGAGGTTGTGAGGGGGAAGTCCACTGTTGTGGTATTGCCAGACAGGTGTACCTGTCCTGTCAATCGTAGCTGCAATAGATCAGGTAGCGAATGATTTCCCCAAAGGACATCGACGCTTTGTGAATTGAGAGGCGCAACAACTAACGTTCTAGGCTGAATCGCTACCCAGGGAACGGAGGGCGTGGAAGTCGGCGTGATTGTCGGCGTTGGCGTGATAGTGGGGGTAGGTGTACGGGTTGGAGTTGGTGTTGGCGTAGGAGAGGGTGTACGGGTTGGAGAGGGTGTACGGGTTGGAGTTGGTGTTGGCGTAGGAGAGGGTGTACGCGTGGGTGTAGTCGTAGGTGTGTGGGTCGGTGTTCGCGTAGGCGTAGCAGTGGCTGTCGGGGTAATCGTTGGGGTGGGCGTCGTGAATTGCAGGTAGAGGCGGCCGGAACCATAAGAGGAGTCTGGCCCTATGTTGCCCATGTCGATAGTAGAGGTCAATAGATAGCCGCGTATTTGATTGGCCGACCAGGTGGGATAGCGCTGCATGAGTATTGCAGCTGCACCTCCGACATGTGGAGCAGCAGCCGAGGTGCCAAAGAATCCGGTGCCCCCACCGTCAAAAGGTAGGCCGTTGCTCACCCCGCGGCTCGTGGTGCTCACGCCATCATAGGCAACCATATCGGGCTTGACACGGCCATCTGTGGTGGGGCCACGGCTGCTGTATGATTCTAGCAGATAAGGTTGGGGCCAGAAGAGCGCACCAATACTAAAGGTTTCTGCTGCATCGGCAGGTTGGACAATGGATCCTGCAGGCGAAGCATATTGCAGATTGTTGGTGCCGACAACGTGCATATTCAGTGTCAGGGTGCGCCCGCTGTAGCGATCGATCTTGAATCCGTAGATGCCGGTGGTGGCGGCCGTGTGGCAAAGCGCCTCGGTAGGAGGTTGAGAACCATTTTGTTCAAGGGCAGCGTTCGCAACCGGCTGGCTGCCAAAATACAGATAAAGATCATAATCATCTGCTGTCACTGGCCAGCTATCCCACGATAGAAAACCGCAGATAACCTCACCTGCTTGAACATAAATGAGGTTGGAGTCATCGCCCGCTGCAAACAAGTGCCGCCCACTGCCACCAGACACATAGTAGCCGGTATAAAAACGTTGGGCCTGATTACCTGCCGAATTGACCCAGAGGATCCCGGCAGATGTGGCCCTACGAACGATATCGGCGATCGCGCCTGTACCATCGCCTGGGCCAGAATTAAACCAACTGATCGAGTGAACGATAATATCGACTTCTTGGCTGATGGCAAAATCTACGGCATCGGACAGTTCTAAATCGGTATCAAAACCAAGCAGGAAAAGGTTGGCTCCTGGCGCCGAATCGAAAACGACCTCGGCAACGGCACTACCATGGTTGCCTTCTTCGAACTTGCCATCGGCCCGAAAGTTGCGAATCGATACAAAAGAGGGGAGTTCGCCCTGACTTATGAGATTTTGCCATCCGCCAAAGCCTGTATCGATAACCGCTATGCGCACACCGCCGCCGTTCCAGCCGGAGGCAAGCCAAGGAAATAGACCTGCAGGTGACAGACCCTCGCTGAAGAGGGCCTCCGTATGTGGGTAAGAAGATCGTATACGTTGTATGCCCGGTGTGAAGATCAACGCCTGCAGTTGTGAACGCGGCACTCGCAACTGATAGCTTCCTCCAGAGGCGATTTCGATCTCGACACCTGCAGGCAAATCTGGTAGCCGCTCTGCCTCGATAATTAGGCGAACTTGACCAGTACCCGCCCAGATGCCAAGCGCTTTGGCTGATTGCACTTGCGCGGGGGCCAATTCAGCGCTGTCTATAAAAAGCTCTGGGATGGTACTATGAGGAGCTTGGCCCTGTTTGGGTGAAATGGGATCGGGCGGTTGAGCATGAACTGTGGGGACAACACCGGTAACGAGTACCAGCGAAAACACCATGATTATCAGGGAATGCATAAAGGTTATTCGATGAGCGTCAAAACAGATATCAGGTATGTGTCTGCAGAAAGCCTTCTGTAGTCGTGGTCCACATAAGTCAATACGTCCCAGTGTGGATTCGAGTTCCGTGCGGGACTCAGAGGCTGGCCGTTTTTGTGCCCAGGTGTGCCGATGTTAATCATTTAGGTTCTGCCGGAACAAAGGCCAGGCCAAGAGCGCCCGGGCCGGCATGAGCTGCCAACGCCGGCCCTGCTTCCATCAGTCGAATCGCCTCGCGAGGATGGGCACTTACCACTGCGACTTGATCAGCAAGTTGTTCTGCTAACTTGGGTGCGCGTGTGTGCGCAACAGCGACGGCTGCAAGCGGTTGATCTACAACTGAGTTGCTTAATCGGCTTACCCCTCGCTTCATGCTACGTACAGCGCCTTCGAAAGTGAGGTTGCCCTCTCGTAGTGTCAGGACCGGTTTGATTTTGAGTATGCTCGACATGCGTTTGATGGCGGCCATCAGTGGCGCCAAGCGGCCTCCACGCTGAACTGCTTCCATGGTATCCAATATGATGAACACACGCAGCTGCTGGCGCCACTGTGTAAGCTCTTCGAGAATGGTGGCTGCTGATTCGCCCGAAGCCGCAAGTTGGGCAGCCCGCTGTACGAGCAATCCCTCGCCCAACGACAAGGACCATGAATCAAAGACATGCACTCGGCCCGAAAACTCGGCGGCCGCAACCATAGCGCTATTGAATGTGCCGCTATGTTTACCCGTGAGCGTCACCACCACGGCCTCATCGGCCTGCTCCAAGGCAGCCTGGTAAACTTCTACCCAAGTGCCCACGGAGGGTCCGGAAGTCTGGGGGGGCTGGCTGACATCATACTTGTCCCAGAATTCAGCCCGAGCCTCGGGACTGTCGATGAGTTCGTACATGCCAAAGCGAGCGATCAGCGGCGCTAGATGGATATTGTAGTGGGACAAGGTGGCAGAAGGTAGATCACAACCGCTATCGGCGATGACGACAACAGAGGACATGTAAAGTCTCCTTGTATTCGGTCTTGTAAATGTGAATCAAGAATGATGTTGGCGCTCCCATTATCTCATGCGAGCGCGCTTCCATTCAACTAGCGTGATTACACTGTGTGCGCTTCACACTATCGCCTAATGAATTATACCAATTTATTAGGCGCTTACGCAAAATCATCGACAGTTTTTTGTCGATGTGTGTGGCAAGTGGCACGTTGCAAGTGGCAAGTTCAACCTTGTCTGCAAGCGAAGTTGTACCTGCGACCTGCTACTT
>PIVW01001321.1 GCA_003353825.1 Chloroflexota bacterium | reverse complement strand
TGCCGCCCTGATATGGCGCGCCTCTACCCTTCCCCTCATTGGTTCCTTTTTGGGTTTTTGGTGGACCTGCTTTTTAGGCTTGCCACCCGAAGAACCCTGTGGTTTTTGTTTAGGAACACTTTGAGGGGCCTGGTTTTGGCCACGTCCATAGCTTCTGGACCTCAGAGCCTCGCTTTGTAGCCTCTGCTGAGAATCAGACCTAGTCTGATCCTGCGCAATTTGAATCCTCGCGTCTTCAAAAAGATCATGAGAATCAATGTTGCTCAGCCGAAGCTGGGTGACTTGGATCGCAGGGACTTCCCTAAGCAAAGTGCTAAGTTGGATGTCTCTGGATCTCAAGACGGCGTTCGTCAGGGAGAACGCCTCTGACCCTATAAGATCGCTGGTAGATCTGGCAGCAGACTGTAAGATCCTTAGAATGCATTCCTTCCCCTTAAAAGGGGGAGCAAGCTCTAAGGCCTTTTTGGTGGTTACGTTCAGCCAATCAAGTTGACTTAGAACGGCCAGCCTCTGCCTGTGCTCCTTCTCCTGGACCATTAAGTCCGGAGTCGGAACCCAAACGCCCTTCGGAGTTGTCGAGCTCTTGTGTTGTAAAAGCGACAACTTCGAGTTGCACACCGCTGGGTTGAGAAACTCTGGTGTGTGTGGGGTGTACCACCTCCTGTCTACAGGATAGGATGGTACAAACGAACCGATAGCCCGGGGAGTCTTGGACTGCCCGGAGCTAACGGTAGCGCCTCCCCTAGCCATCTTGATAGCAATCCC
>PIVW01000117.1 GCA_003353825.1 Chloroflexota bacterium | reverse complement strand
CTTCAAAGTTCCTCCGCCGCAGTGGCGGCCCCACAAGCAACGAGGGCGGCCATCGCTAGAGGCTTTACGCCTCATTCAACGATGGTGTCCTACTCCCAGTTGAAGTGCAGTCCTACCTAGCCAAATCGGATCGTGGAATTCTCTGTTTTGTTTTAAGCCGAGGGTCAAATAACGTGCTGTTTAGTAGAATCAGAAAACGAAGAGTTGTCGACGAAGAACCTACGCCAGTTCTATTGTTTCATCACATCGCAAAAACAGCAGGTACATCTTTGCGCAAAATCCTGCAAAAGAACTATAAGAAGAAGGAACTACTCGAGCTATATGGCCCCAATCGCGCCTCGGTGGAGTGGTATCAATCGTATTATGATTCCATGCCGGCTAAGCAGAAAGCCTCGGTGAAGTGTATTGCAGCGCATACAGCGCACTACATTATCCCAGTTTTAGATCGCCCCTTTCAAGTGTTCACGCTTTTGCGAGATCCACTAGACAGGGTGATCTCACTTTTTTACTTTGCCAAAGAAATCGCCTACAGCGGCCAGGGGCGAGGTGCAGAACTCGGTCGGGAGATCAACCGACTGGGTTGGAATTTGGAAGAAATTTATTCTAATTTGGGCGGTGGGTATAATAACACTTCGGAACGGCATTCATTGTTCGATACCTTCTTCGATGGACAGGCAAGAGTCATTCTAGCCCCTCATTATCCCGTGCAAGAGATGCAATATCAGGCCAGCCACATGAACAGAGATCGTTGGCGAGAAAAGGAACTCTTTACACTGCTAGAAGAGCACTACACCGTTGGCGTGCAGGCACACTACCGCGACTCAATTGAACGGTTTTCGCAGGCGTTCGGCTGGAAGCGTGTTTTTTATGAGGAGAAGAACAAGACCAAGTCTCGCCCCCGCCTGGAGGAGCTATCTGCCGAAGCTGCCGATCTGATTCGTTCTTACAACCAGTTGGATATGCGGATATACGACTATTATTCGCAGCAGTTCCAACAATAAACCCACGGTTGATTCCGAGTCGATGTTGTCACAACAAAATAATAGGGTCATGATTCCAAAATTATCCAAATTAAGAGTGGTCAGGCCGACAGATAACCTGGCTCAAATCACAAATACGTATGTGGAAGGCTTGGGTTTTGAATTACTAGGCGAATTTCAAGGACACAATGGATTCGACGGTTCCATCGTCGGTCATCCAAAACATCCCTATCATCTTGAGTTCACCCATCGCGAAGGTACGATGGTTGGTAAAGCGCCCACAAAAGACAATCTGTTGGTGTTTTACATTCCTGATCACCCAATGTGGTTGCATTGTTGCGAAAAAATGAAAGTAGCTGGGTTTAAAGAGGTGCAAGCCTACAACGATTACTGGGATGTTGTTGGTAAAACATTCGAAGATTGGGATGGGTATCACGTGGTCTTACAAAACCGTGAGTGGTCAGTTTAATTGCGGATCAGTTACGGTTTCGGTTCTAACGTGTGTCGGTGTAAGAAGGCAATATCAGAGTTGCCAAAAAGGGCTCAACCCGGATGTTCTCTCATGCCCTGGTATATTGCTTGCGGAGTTTATGGAGGTTGCAATCCCTATAGAATCAAGCTTTCGTGTTTGCCTGGCGAACGCGTACAATAGCGGGTATGAAAAAACGAATGCCTCTGTACTTGTACTTGTTACTTTGTACATGCCTGCTCTATATATAATTCAAGTCCCAAATTCAGCCGCAGCCGAAGCACCCGTTTGGGATCCGCTGCGACCACCTCCCCCCACCTCACCTTATGGCATGGATCCCTTTGGGCCTTCCTGGCAATGGATCTTTCCCCGAGAATCGGGATGGCCCCGCTTGTCGAAATCGATTAGAATCGATCAGGTAGATGCGATCTTTCAGAAAATGAACTCAGCAGGAGTTCGCGGTGCCCGCATCGCTACGTGGTGGTGTATGCTTGAGCCTGAACGTGATCTCTACAATTGGCAGGATGTCGACCACATGTTTCAGATCGCCAGCAACTACGGCGTAGAACCGATACCTGAAGTCTTCTACACACCTGATTGGGCCGCCGGTGCACCCAACGATGATGAATGTGTCAACAGTGGTGTGCGAAATGTGGCGCCTAAAGACATGGATGACTGGTCCGACTTCATGGCCGACTTCGTCGGACGTTATGGCGCCAATGGCAAGGGCCAGGTCCATGCCTGGGAGATTTGGAATGAGCCTGATTTGTGGGAGTTTCTTTACTTGCCTGGGACTCCCGAGAAAACCCACAAGGCATATGCCGAGATGGTAAAAAGGACGCGTGTTGAAATGGATTCGAACGATCCCGGGGGGTTGCTGCTGCTGCTGGGCGGGCTATCTGATATCAACGGGCCTAGTTTTTTGGGACGTGTTCTAGACATCAGCGGCTCCAACAGTATTCGAGAGGATATTGGTGTCATAACGATGCACACGTTCAGTCGTCATGATTTCAAAATCACCAAGGCATTGGGCGAACGTGATCTCGAATATGACCTGTGGATCAATGAACTCAATCATTGGGATTGGGATGAAGACGTAAGCGCGGAGCGATTGAGCGATCTCTTTTCTACACTCGCAGATCTCGATATTGCTCGTACATTTTGGTTTCAAGCCACAACCACCGATTGGGGACCGGGCCTGTTCGAAGAGCGAACACCCTATTGGGGTCAAGATCCCTTTGTTACTGGACAATTCTTCGAAGTATTTAAAAACCAGGCCAATTTGCACATACCTTCCAGCAAGCCAGTTGTCACCGGTCCCACAGATCACGGTTTGGTTGCAGGTCAACCGCTCTTTTCGTGGAGGCGACCGGCCCAGGGAACGCTTCCTATCGCCGGCTATAAACTACAAGTTGATGACACGCTCTATCGGGGCAAGCCCTATTTCCACACACCGGAAATCGATGCCTGGGTACCCGGTGCATTAACGCAATTCCTGCCGATGCAACAAAGTGGAAATTCACAGCACAACTCCGAGACAGGCGTCGCCACCCGCTCTGTTCCTACACAGATTCCCAGCGTCGAGCATAGAAGCTATAAATTGGCACAGTCACTGGCTGCAGGCATCTACTATTGGCGAGTTGCTGCCGTGGATACTGAAGGGAATGTCGGCCCCTACACGGCAGCGCGTAAGCTATTGGTCGAGGCTGGCAAAGAGCGATTTTTCTTGCCTCTCTTAGCTAACTGATCGGGATTTCGCTATTGAACACAGAGGGCCGGCAGTCCTCTTTGGTATGGCGCCGTTACAGTGTGCAACAAGGCGCCGATCCGCGAATGCGAAACTTTAGGGCAAGCTAATCGGTGGAGACAAGACAATGGCCCAATCTCGCCATTCTTCGCCAGATGGATGATACGCCACAAGACGATCAACAGTCATTGGATCGTACATACCCAGATGGATTGTATATTCTCCTGGTGACAGATCTGACGGCAAGGGCACAATGTGCGACGATGATACAGCTTCTCCGGGACGCCAGAATGACGTGGGCCAATAGCCACTTCGCGGAGTGCCATCGCTTTGAGCAACACGGTTGCCTTGAGCATCGAATAAATGTACAAACGTCGTGTAATCGCCAGGGATTGGAGCTAACGTTGTCCAGGTAAGCGCCACGTTTAGATCGCTATTTTGGGTAACGACAGCATCGTCCAATAACCGAATCCCGTGTTGTAGTGAAGCTTTAGGAGTAATATCTACGTCCAGTACGGCTTGTTCTGGGCGTACGAGAGCGCCTGCATCTAACAGCACAATGGGTATCGATTGATCTGTATCATAGATATCAAGGTAGTTATCAAGCGTGTTTTTCCATACTGCAACATCGAGCTTTAGTACCGACGGTGTGTCAGCGAAAGGCTGCGTGTCGATCAGGTAATGGTCTTCATAGAGCGCGCCGGTCTGCCAATGAGAGGTCGGCAACAGCCCACCTCCCGGCCATGTATCTAGTTTGGCGACATTTTCGAATCCAAAGCCATAGCCATTGAGCGCCAAATTCAGATTCTCTGAGACAGATTCGTTGACTTTCCAATAGAGCGTGATATCTAAGGGGTCACCTACATCGATCACTCTTTCGCCAAGAGCGTAGCCAACCAAGCGCAAATGATCACCATAGCGGATATCTAAGGGACGCGCATTTGCTGGCAGTGATGGAATCGGAGGCGGCGGGCGATAAGCAGGGACGATCGTGCCAAAGGCAATGATGATGGCTATCACCGCCATGGCACTCGACATAAAGATAATTGCGATCTGATGTCGTCGTTGTGGTATCCATTTCAGCAAACCTATGGCTAAATACATCGAAATCGCACCGATCCCCCCAAACATCAAGCGCCCTTGTGATGCCGGTGTCATCAGGGTCCAGCGTAAAATGCCAAGGAAGGTGCCGAGCAAGAATAAGATGAGCACGAGGTGTATCTGCCAATCGCGCCAATCTCTATGTGCGAACCTTCTGCCCAGCCCTAACAGCAGACCGAGTCCCGCCACAAGTAACAGTCCGCCCACAATCGTAAAGAACCATGATGGCGCTAAGAGATTGAAGCCACCAAAGACGCCCCAATACGAATACCAAAAACCTGTCCATTCCTCGACCAGATCAAGTAAACCAAAACCAGCGGGGCGACTGCCGGCGATATCAGCCATACGCCCGATACCCAACATCTCACCATAGAGCACCTGATTACGTAGGTACCACCAACCGCCGATCAGTACAGTCATGGCAACCAACACCACACCCCGTATCAGCCAACTGTGCCAATCCTTTACCTTGTATGCAGATAATGACACCGCCAAAGCAGCAACCGGTAGCAGTACATTACCAGAGACTTTCGTGAGAACGGCCAGCCCCAACACCAGACCTAGCAGCAGTGTGCTGCGCCAACGGGGGCCACGCTCTGAAGATTGCAGATCGCGTACCAACAGCAGCAATCCCAGGGTTGTTAACAGTATAAGAAGATTGTCGTTATTTACCGATGCATTGATAAAAAGTAGCATCGGGTTAAAAGTTGCCAGTGCTGCCGCCAGAAGGGCCAGAGTAGACCGATGTGGATAAACCGTCAGCGCCAGCATGAAAATCAGACAGATTGTAATCGCGCCCAATACTAAAGAAAACCAGCGCAACAACATTACGGCTAAGAGTGTTCCCCCTTGTAATAGGCTGCTTTGGACCGGAGGATGCGCAACCATGTTGACGTTGCTTGGGGTGCCTGGTATGCCGATCTTCGCAAAAGGATTGATGACTGCATTTTCCTCGTAGTCGTATGTATCAATCCAGCCCGTTAGCCCCGCCGCCAACAGGTAGTACAGGGGGGGCTGGCTTCCCTCCTGTGCTATACGCTTGTCTACTTCCTGATCCTGTCGTGGTAGACTTCTCGACTCTATGATATGGCGGACAACTGGATAATGCGATATCTCATCCGATGCTTCGAAGGGGGGGATGGCGAAAGAGTAGATAACACCAACAAACACATAGAGCACCAGTAAGAGGGCAATCGCCTTTCGGGTTGGCAAGCGGTTAGCGGATGGTAGTTGTCCAGACTCAACGCTAGTGGAAATCATGACACTAATGAACGAAACGACATAGCCATTGCTTGTGCAGCGTGATCCCAAGTAAAGTTCTCTTTGACACGCTGGCGTAGTTGATACCCTTTCTGACGTAAAGTCGGAAGATTATCCAATGCCCAACAGAGCGTTTCGGCAATACTCTGCGGCGTTGGATGCGGGACAAATACGCCGTTGTTCTCGAGATACTGGCGATGTACCGGGCTGTCTGTGGCTACGATTGGAAGGGCCATACTCATATATGGCAGCAATTTACCGCTACCTTCGGTTTTAGACAACTTCAGAGCTATGGCCAGATCGCCCAAAGCGAGATGGCGGGCAGCCTGAGTGTAGATCACAGGTCCAGTAAATCGAACAAAGTCGGCAATGTCAAGCTCTTCAGCCATACGCTGATACTGATCGACATGAGGGAATCCCATGATCAAAAATTGCACAGAACGTTTTTTCAAGATAGGTTGGGCAATGGCTTGAAGTAGGAGATCGATGCCCTGGTAAGGAGCTAGCAGCCCCAGATAGACTATGGTTTTACGGTAGGGGTCAAGATCATACTCGGTTAAGAGCGCCGGGTCCGGGGGTTGTGGCCGAAACAGGTCAGGATCTACGCTATCTGGCAAGGGCTGTAGTTTTGTAGCAGGTACGTGGCTCGCCAGACGGCTAACTGCATGCTCAGAAGAAAGAAACAGGATGTCAGGCTGCTGATCAATCCGTTGCTCAAACTGTTGTAGGGCCGGTAATAACCGTGACTGCTGGGCGATAAACTTGTGGTCGGCCATCTCGGCAGTCAGGGATCCCTGATAATCGAAGGTTAGAGGAACGCGCAAGAGTGCGGCAAGTGCTGCGCCGATCAAAGCGCCTTCATGCAAATAGCTGTGAATAACAGCCGGTCGGAGCCGAAGAGCTACGACCAGCGCCGTCGGCGCTAGCAGTGCGTCTAATAAAATCTTGCGGTGCGACGAGCCGACCGACAGCGAACGTGCAAATGGCAGTGGCACGCGGGTCGTTGATATTGTGTGTATAGTCTGACCACTTGGATAGGTCACCAGACGGATATCATATCCTAAGCGCTGCAATGCCATAAGTTGGCCAAGAATCCGAACATGGCAACCATAGTTGGCAAAAAAACTGGTCGGAGCAATCGTGAGTAAACGCATAGGGCAGAACAGCCATCACCACATACGGCCAATGGCACGGCCGGATCAGCGGCGATCTTAGGAATGAAAATTCAATAACATGTGGAGTTCTACATTCAATTTAGGGCATAGCTCCGCATGTTATTCTCTCCTAAGACCTTATCACACAATTTGAAATTATAACCTACCTGCCACCCTACAGCGGTTCGTCGATCAATAGGTCGTACAGCTCAGCCAGTTCTTCTTCCGAAAAAAAGTGTATGACAATACGTCCGCCACGCCTTGTGCGGAAGAGATTGACCTTGGTGCCAAGATGCTCCCGTAGGCGGTTTTCCAGGGCTTTGCTCTCCGGTGTATTGGAGAGATCTTCAGCTTTGTCAGGCACGGCCGTCTTTGGTTCATTCAAACGGCGCACCAATTCTTCGGTTTGGCGAACCGATAAGCCACGACTGATCACCATCTGTGTTGTTTCAGACATAGCTTGATCATTGTTCAGGCCAAGGATAGCGCGGGCATGTCCTTCACGAATTTGCTCTTCTATCAAAGCGTTCTTAACCGGCCCGGGCAGACGCAGAAGACGCACCACATTTGCTACGGCTGTACGACTCTTGCCCACACGTTCAGCCACTTGTTCTTGCGTCATCCCAAATTCGGTCATCATTGTCTGATAGGCCGCGGCTTCTTCCAAGGGATTGAGGTCAGCACGCTGGATGTTTTCGACCAGAGCTAACTCCAGCATATCTTGAGGACTGGCCTCCTTGATTACAACAGGTATTTCTGTCAGCCCTGCCAGCCGAGAGGCGCGCCAACGCCGTTCGCCAGCGATGATGAAGTAGGGTTTAGGGTCCTCCGGACGTGCGGCAGTGACTATGATGGGCTGGATCAGACCATGTTCTTTGATCGATGCTGCCAGTTCGGCCAAGGCTTCAGGCGTGATCATCTGCCTGGGTTGGCTGGGGTTGGCGCTTACATCATCAATAGATATCTGGCGCAATCCAGGAGAGGCCGATTCTGCGTCTGTTGCTGTTTCGGGAGGGGTTTCCGGAATCAGACTGCTCAAACCCCGCCCCAGTCCACGTCGCGTCATGTGAGCACTCCCTGCGGAACGGTGGCACTGTTGCGCGCCATAAGCTCCTGGGCCAGTTGTTGATAAGCCAGGGCCCCAGCAGAATTGGGAGCATAAGTGTTGATAGGTTCGCCATAACTCGGAGCTTCACCCAGCCTGATGTTACGGGGAATAACCGACTGGAATACCAACTCGCCGAAATAAGCTCGCACTTCTTCTTCTACCTGATGGCTTAGCTTTACACGGCTGTCATACATCGTGAGCAGTAGACCGGCGATTTTCAGGCGTGGACTGATACCCTTGCGCACGTGCTCGACCGTACCCAGTAATTGGCCCAAGCCTTCCATAGCCAGGTATTCACATTGTACCGGGACGATGACTCCTGATGAAGCTGCTGCCAGGGCATTGACCGTGATCAAGCCCAAGCTAGGAGGGCTATCGATAAGAATATAATCGTAACGATGCAAGGTGGGGCTCAGGGCATCACGCAGGAGATAGCTGCGCCGATAAGGATCGCTAATCGATTCAACCGCTTCTGTCTCTAAAGCGGCCAGAGCATGGGAACTGGGAGCGAGATCCAAGCGCATACGGTTCGTAAGCGTTATGACATCGGCTAAAGCGACTTCACCGCCAAATACATCGTAGAGTGACCTCGGCAGTTGACTGGCGCCAAGCCCTAAACAGCTGGTGGCGTTGGCTTGGGGATCGATATCGATGATAAGAACGCGCTGTCCGGCAGCAGCCAGATAAGCGCCCAGATTGACCGCAGTGGTTGTTTTTCCGACACCACCTTTTTGATTGACGATAGCGTAGACGTAGGTCATGGCAGCGGATGTGCTTGAATGTATGCCTCGACTTGCTGACGAGAGGGTAGCCCCGTGACGCCCCTTGCCTCGATGCCCATGCTGGCGGTGACATTGGCGAAATAAGCGGCTTCAGTTGGATTGTTATGCTCGTACAAATGGATGAGAAACGCTGCCGCAAAGGTGTCGCCGGCGCCGGTCGGATCAACCTCAATAGCAGGGCGTGAGGGGATTTTTGTATATTTACCACGCTCATACAATACACATCCAGCAGCGGCCTTGGTAATGGCCACAATCGGTACTGTCTCGATAATCGTAGGCAATACACTGAGATCTCCGATTAAATCAGCATCCGAGAAAATAATCGCCTGCAGGCGATGTAATATGCGCCCGGCGCTGTACCAGGGTATGGCATGAACACGACCCTTTACATCCCACTCCCGCAACCAACCCTGTGGAGTAGCCGCCAACAATCCATTCGTACAACGTGCTATTTCGGGATCTACCTCTTGAACCAGTGGCGCCAAAAGTGTGATGTCGGCATTACAAATGTGCTCCGGAACATCAGAAACCAGTATAGGGCCGGCAACAGCGCGCAGATGCTGCGTGCGAACCTCGTTGTGATAGTGGTTCTCAAATGTACTGGTATGGTCAGAGGAAATATTAATTACCTCAATGCCTTCCAGTAAAGGATGCGCAGCGTCGTCAGGGTGAGAACGTGTGAGAATGGTTACATCGGCGCCAAGGCGTTTAGCTACAATTCCGGCATAGCTGCTAGTTCCGCCGAGTGTATATCCTCCGGGGATAACATCGCGCGTAAGATGACCGATTATGACTAATCTCAAGGGGGAATACTCCTAGAACACGACAATTCGTTTGGATTGTAGCACACCCGCTTGAAGGGCGACAAAGGAGAGCCTGGATTGCAGCAGAGATATGATTTTTGGTGATTGTCACCCGGCGTGAGCTGAATAGAGCAAAAACCCCGAAAAAAAAGAGACCCGCACATGCAGGTCTCTTCATTCTTGAACCTTGGTTTTACAGATTACCAGTTCTTCCTGAAAACGACGGAGAAGGAATTGTGGAAGAGTGTATTGCCGCCATGGCCATCAACACAATTGGCCTCATCTGTGAAGTTGGTATGAAGGGGTGAGGCGTAATCCGAACTGGCCGGAGTCGAGCCATCGTTCGAGACGAAGACCATGTACTCCGCTCCCTTGAACATGGCGAAATTAACATTTCCATTTTCCGGGTTTAGAATCCAATTGTCTTTCATCGACGTTCGTTTATTATCCAAGACATCACCGGCATTATTAGCGGGGGCCTGGACGAGCCAAACATCGTTCACTCCAGCACCGCTAGCATCTTCGACGCGAGCATAGATGTTATGCTTACCTCGATTCTCACAGGGATTGAGACGCCGCATTTCGATTAAACTGTATTGAACCGCAGGTTTGGGTGCCTCGGTAGGGGCTGCTGCTACCGCTGCCGCTGCTCTGGCGCGCGGTCTGGGCGTCGCTGTAGGGGGTACAGGCGTATTGGTGGGGGTCGGCGTGAGTGTGGGGGTATCGGTGGGTATGGGAGTCGGCGTGGGTGTTTCTGTGGGGGTCGGTGTAAGTGTAGGTGTGTCTGTGGGAATTGGGGTTTCTGTAGGCGGTGGGGTATAGGTGACGGTCGCAGCAGGTGGATTGGTGGTCGAGCGGTTAGCCAGTGCTACAGCGACAGGCGCCACCACGCTATTGCTGCCCGACGCGATGGCAACACGAGGTGTTTGTGGTGTTGAGGACGCATTGGATGTTTGCAATGCATTGGCGACCGTTGCAGGAACAGCAATACCAATCACCCATGCCAGCAGAAGAAGAAGTACGACCAGTCGTACTTTGGCGCCCCTTGTCAGGCCACCGTACCAGATCATCAGGGGTTCAAACATCCCGGGCTGTTCTGGTACTACCGGTTCTGCAGTTTGTTGCGCAGCAGCTTGTGTGAATTGTTGGGTGGCCGGAATAGCCGCAGGTGCTTGTGTTTGGGCTGCTGAAATCACGGCAGCTGTTTGAACCGCAGCAGGGCTTACGGTACCAGCATGTTCAATTTGGCGATACAAGCGCCGGCTGAGTTCTCGGCTGAGATTGAGGCCCAAGACGGGATACTTGAGCATCAATGCCTCGAATTCTTCTCGATTCAGTGCCCAAAGCTCTACATCGGTGTGGGCACGCGCTGTCTCTTTATGTGCCTCACCAGACAGAATTGCCGTCTCGCCAAAGAAATCGCCATCGCCCAGGTCTGCCACGGCGCCGTCGGCAGTGGCCAACTGAACCGCACCTTGCTCGATCAGGTATAAAAGATCGCCGCTGCTATACTTGGCATAGATGATCTCATTCTGCCGAAATCGCCCGGGAGTCAGCCGATCAGCAACATCAGCTAGTTGGTCGGCGGCAAAGCCGCCAAAGAGGCTGATCCGGCGCATGTGTTTGTCGATGAATGCGGTGCCGGCTTGGCCTAAACGTTCGCTCAAGGTACGGCTGAGCGCCTGGCCAAGTGCTGGATAGATGGCTACCAGTTCATCGAAGTCTTTACGATACAGCGCCCAAAGATTGGTATCTTCTGCAGTACGGGCGCCGGTCGTGCGGCTTTTGCCGGTGAGCAAGGCCATCTCGCCAAAGAAGCCACCTGACCCTAGGGTGGCAAGTACTTCGCCACGCTTGGTAGCGCTGCTAATAATGTCAACGCGTCCCGAGTCGATCAGGAATAGAGCGTCGCCGATACCGCCTTCTGCATAGACGATCTCGTTTGCTGCGACATGCTGCAAAAGTAGACGCTGGGCGGTAGCTTGCAGAATCGAATCATCTAATTTCGAAAAAATCGGCAAAGCCCGCAGTCGCTCTATGGCCAGGTTTTTATCTGAAACACTCAAGGGAGTGTGCAGGCCCTGGCTGAGATGTGCTCGCAGTTCGGGTGATTCGGCTGCTATGGCATTGAATGCATCACGCGTCAGCCACCAAGCCATGGTTTCGGTCAGGGCTTCAGCATGCTCCAGATGTTCCTTATCAGAAAGGAGTGCCATCGCCCCCAACACTTCACCTACCTCTGCATCAACCAACGTTCCATTTCGCTCTATCTGAACAAGCCCACTTTCAACGATGTAGAGTCCTGCTGATATGTCTCCGGCTTGATAGAGCATGTGGCCGGGGGCATAGGTTTGTAATGACAAATTGGCGGCAATCTGTCGTAGCTCGTGATTGTCAAGCTCTGCCAGAGCAGGGGATTGGCGTAAACGTGTATCGACCAGATAGGACTCGATTTGTGCAATGTGTGAGCCAAAGCTGAGCGAGAGTTTGACACCAATGCTCGGATTTGCACCGACAATCTGTTTGAGATCGTGACGGGAAAGCGCCCATGCGCTGGTGTCGCCTGTGGCCTGGGCACTTATACTGCGTCTGCGATCCAAGAACACATCCGATTCGCCGAAGATGGCGCCAGTTCCCAATGTTGCCAGGGATACAGGTCCGACATCTAGCCGGACACCGCCATGTTCGATAATATAGAACGCTGTTGCTTGATCATCTTCACTGAAGACGACTTCACCCGTGGCAAAGTGCTGTAAGTGCAGTCGTTCTATCAGTGATTCTCGTTCTGCGGTGGTGAGATCGGCGAATAGGGAGGTGCGCTCCACGATATCAGTATTCACTTAGTGGTACCTCCTTGCTTCATGGCGGAAAGTCGGTACCTACCTACCTGCCGCCAGGATTCAGAGCCCGTATCAGGCCCTTCCCACTTGATAAGTGGGGTAAACGGCGCTAGCTTACCCCAAATGTATGAAGATTGACAAACTTTAATATCAGATTGGGAAAAGCCTGCAGGTCGAAATAGCGATTTATATTTCATCATCAACATAAAGATACTCTCTTGGAATTTATGTGGTACCTACTAGAAAAAGGTGTTCCGTTTGGGTAAGCACCACGTAACACGCAACACGGTTTTTAACGACCACATGGGATCCTGCTAAACCCAAAAATTAGAGTATTAAGTGTACCGGTTTTCCTCAATGCGTGCGTTGAAAAACGACCTCATAAACGTAATGGCCGACGGCAAAAAAGTAACGTTTACTTTCCAGGTCTGCCTGACAACTGCCTTCATCGGCATGCGGTTTGCAGTTGCAATAACCGGCAGCGTACATCAGGTCGATAGGTGGCCAGTCGGCGCTCATGCTACGAGACACTTCGCTAATGCGATTTCCGGCATCGTCGATGATGTCTATCTGACCACCACCACCACGGTAAATATCATACTGAGCGACACCGTTACCTTTACCCTGATCTCCACTCACGAAGATATCGTTGGTGAAGATCTCATGTACTCGAACGCCATTCAAGCGGTTGCCAGCTGCATCTTCCACGTAGACAAAGATATTGTGATCACCGCCATCACATTTCTGAGCATGTTCGCCGACGTTACGCAACCTCACACTTTTTAGCGCGTATTCCACAGCCGGTTTCGGAGCGGCAGTCGGCACTGCTGGTGCAGAAGGTGTGTTGGTGGCTGGCGGCGGTGAGATGTCCGAGACAACGGCGACTGCGGTGGTGTTGCCTGCGGCATCGACGATGTCGGCGAAGACCCAACCTTCGGAGCCGTCGGCGAACGAGAT
>PIVW01000617.1 GCA_003353825.1 Chloroflexota bacterium | reverse complement strand
CATTGTTTCAGCAAGCAATGTTTTACCACTACCCGTTGGGCCGATTAATAGGATATTACTTTTACTGAGTTCAACCCCATCCTGCCTTCCCTTGGTGGCTTGTACTTGACTAGGTCTCAAAGGTGGACTGATAAGCAGCTTGGTTGGCACAACCATGTTAAGCAACTCTTGGTCATGTGTTACTTGGATGGGAACCGGCGGTGGATGGCGGAGATCCGCTCCTACGTAGAACGCAGTAATCGGTCGGTCATCGCCAACTATGTCAAGCATGTCAAGCCTTCGTCGCATTCGCCAGTGTCGGGCGATGTATTTTATGCGACCTTGCCCTACGTGAAAAAAGATATTCCGCTCTGTGTGGTCTTTCGCGCATTGGGCTTCGTCTCTGACCGCAGCATCTTAGAGCTAATTGTGTACGATTTTGGCGATCAACAAATCATGGAATTGTGCCGCCCATCGTTGGAAGAATCGTTTTGGATCCAAACGCAAGACGTAGCCTTAGATTTCATTGGGCGCAGAGGCACCAACCCAGGCAGCGACCGCGCGACTCGCGTACAATGGGCAAAGGACATATTACAGAAAGAGTTCCTCGCTCACATTGGCATCTCCTCCTTTTGCGAGACGCGCAAAGCGTATTTTTTGGGCTATATGGTGCATAAATTGTGCTGCGCCATTTTGAAGCGACGGCCCATGGACGACCGGGATAATTTTGGTAACAAACGCTTAGATATAGCTGGTCCGTTACTGGCGTCCATGTTTAAGATCCTATGGAATCTGCAGATCAAATATTGCGGCAAAAAGCTGCAACGGCGCGTCAACGACGGAGGTGTGGCCGGCTGCGACTTTGATCTGCGCTTTTTGCTGGACAATGGCGACGTCATCACAAAGGGATTGAAGTACAGCCTGGCCACTGGCAACTGGTGCACGCAGGACAGGGCCCCCAGCAAAAAGACAGGCGTCTCGCAGGTGCTGCAGCGCCTGACCTTCGTGAGCACGCTGTCGCACTTGCGGCGGCTCAACACGCCGTTGGGGCGCGACGGCAAGTTGGCCAAACCGCGCATGCTGCACAACACGCATTGGGGCATGTGCTGTCCGGCGGAGACGCCCGAAGGCCAAGCTTGCGGCCTGGTGAAGAACCTGAGTCTGATGACGCAGATCACTGTGGGCGGCGGCAAGGGCTTCATCGAGTCGTATCTGGAAGAGTTTGCGGTGGAGCTACTGGACGACATCTCGCCGAGCATCATCCCGAGCACCACCAAGATCTTCGTCAACGGCTCGTGGCTGGGGATGACCCGCGTGCCCGCCGAGATTGTGTCCAATCTGCAGGACTTGCGGCGGCAGTTAGACCAGCACTTCCAAGAGATCTCGGTGGTGTGGCACATCCCCGACAAAGAGATCCTGATTTGGACGGACAGCGGGCGCTCCATCCGGCCGTTGTACCGCATGGACTTCGACAAACAGCAGCTGTACATTCGCAGGAAGCACATTGACGCGTTGGAGAGCGACCTGACGTGGCCGCACCTATTGAAGGAAGGCTTGATTGAGTATATTGACGTGGAGGAGGAGGACACCGTCATGATAATGATGATGGTGAACGAGATTACAAATAATTACAGCAACACGTACACGCATTGCGAGATCCATCCGTCTATGATACTGGGCGTCTGTGCCAGCATCATACCCTTCCCCGACCACAACCAGTCGCCGCGCAATGTGTACCAGTCTGCCATGGGAAAGCAAGCCATGGGCGTCTACACTACCAACTTTATGCTGCGCTTCGACACCACGGCCCATATCATGCACTATCCGCAGAAACCGCTGTGTATCACGGCAGCGATGAAATACCTCCGTTTCCGCGAGTTGCCCAGCGGGCAAAATGCCATTGTGGCCATCGCGTGTTATAGCGGCTATAACCAGGAGGACAGTATCATAATGAATGCGTCCGCCATCGATCGCGGCTTTATGCGCAGCACATTCTATCGCTCGTATTTTGAGGACGAGGCGTCGCTCAGTTACTCGCTACGCGATCAATTCGAGAGACCCAATAAGCAGACTTGTGTGGCATTGAAGTATGGCTCTTACGACAAGTTGGATGTGGATGGCTTGATCTGTCCAGAAACGCGCGTGTCTGGCGATGATATTATCATTGGTAAAACCAGTCCGATTCCGCACGCACATAATGGCAATGACCAATTGTATACGCATACGATCAAGCAAACCAAACGCGACTCGAGCACGAGTTTACGATCGAGCGAGTCTGGCATCGTGGATATGGTGGTCTTGACCACCAACCAAAGCGGCAGGAGATACGTCAAAGTGCGGGTGCGCAGTCTGCGGATCCCGCAAATTGGGGATAAATTTGCGAGCAGACACGGCCAAAAAGGTACGTGTGGTATCACCTATCGACAGGAAGATTTGCCGTTTAGTTTGCATGGCATTGTGCCGGATATGATTATCAATCCACACTGCATCCCTTCCCGAATGACCATTGGCCATTTGATTGAGTGTTTGTTGTCGAAATTGTCGTTGTTGACGGGCACGGAAGGCGATGCCACGGCGTTTGAGTTCCAAACCACGACAGAAAAGATCATGCACCAATTGCACGAGGCGGCGTTTCAGAAACACGGCAATGAGCGGATGTACAATGGGCACACGGGGAAGATATTGGAGTCGCCCATCTTTTTGGGGCCGACCTATTATCAGAGATTGAAGCATATGGTGGACGACAAGATCCATTCTCGGGCGAGGGGCCCGGTGCAGATGTTGACGAGACAGCCGTTGGAGGGGAGGTCTCGAGATGGCGGCCTCCGCTTTGGTGAGATGGAGAGGGATTGCATGTTATCGCACGGCGCCGCTTATTTTTTAAAGGAGCGCTTGTTTTTACATTCGGACAGATATAGGATCCATATTTGTGATTTTTGTGGCTTGATTGCGGCCGCCAATCTCAAGAAATCCTCGTTTGAGTGCAGAGGGTGCCAGAATACGACCGCCATCTCGCAGGTGTACTTGCCGTATGCCTGCAAATTGTTGATTCAGGAGCTAATGTCCATGATGATCTCGCCGAGGCTGATGACCATACTACCAAGCAACATCCCGAAAACTACGCAGAATAGACCCGGCAGAATACCTTAACTTAAAATTAATGTAAACTTTTAATTTATA
>PIVW01001320.1 GCA_003353825.1 Chloroflexota bacterium | reverse complement strand
TCGAGTCCTCAGTCGCATCACCATCAGGGGGATACAGACCAATACCCCGTCAGATGAGCAAGCCGAGGCCCACCCTCGAAAGCACCGCAGGAGGTGTAGTGGAATCTACCCCGGACATGGCCTTATCCGGGGGATCCACTGAGCCTCAGGCAATGGCTGCAAAGGCGGAGTCCCCAGGAACCTTGGGGCCTCTCTAACACCAATGCGCCGAATTTCCACATTTAGTTCTCTCCATCAGTTGTGTTAAAAAATAAAAAAATAAAATCTCTCTGGGTCGTCCAATAAACCAATTTTAATGCCTGAGCAGCGCCTGGTAGATGTAGTTGGTTTCAGCGTATTCTCCTGGATACGGGCGCAGGTAAGCAAGCCGAGAAGAGGTGACTTCCGACATCTCAGTCGGCAGAGCGGGGAGGCCCTGGTTTTAACCTTCTGAAGACAATGTGAGACAAAGTTGAGGCGCGGCAGAATTGGAAATCCGCTGAGTCCACATGAAAGCTCTGAGAACCACAGTGGTCTCGATGGCGTCGTAGTGTCGGGGGCAGTGGGCTGGTATACATGTATTCTGTAGCCGATCAGTTTCTGGGCTGGTGCACTCTGTGGTCGATCGGGCAGGATTCGTCGCGTCATTGTTGGGGGCCAGAGAGAAAAGTGCTGCAGCGGGCCTGTTATGGGTGCTTGAGTGTGAGAGAAACAGAGACATGAGACGTGAGATGAGTTGCAAGATGTTAGAAGCATGCACGATCGCCGCGTGCTTGGGTGGGGTTG
>PIVW01000116.1 GCA_003353825.1 Chloroflexota bacterium | reverse complement strand
CGAAATGAGACATCTGCTCAGTCCAGTATTCAGCAAATACAGGATTTTACCGAATATTATTCGGCAGAATCGCAGATCTGATTAATTTTCGAAGGTTTTGAACTAGCACCATTGGTTATTAATACTGATTTATTATTTCCGCTGAGAGCATCCTGAGCCTTAATAACAATTGAGGCTTCGATATAGACAATGCTGGGATTCGACAGTATGAGGGCAAAAGCGTATAATCAACTCTGTGAGAGAGCCAGACCTTCCATTTAGAGTAAGGTCGTCTGTGGCTTTATTGGTATGCGGTTTCGCTTCCACAGGTGAGCATGGACGCTCGTTCTCACTATTCTACGGGGCGACTTTTACTCTATAGTATTTTTGAATTTTTTATGTTTCCAGAAATACGCCTGCATCAAGATAGAAATCACTTATGCGGAGAAGTCCGCACGAGATGGGGTTGTGCATTATTTTGCTCAATTTCTCGACCCCCAAAAATGTTACTACCCAACAGCACAAAATCCACTTTGGCCACTTATCCCTGATGGAGATTGCTGGCAATCTGGGCAAGTGTATGAAATCCGGCAGGATCCCAATATCTATTTTGCCCAGCCCTCGCGCAAGAGATCGCCCCGCAAAACAGCGTCTAGTTTGTCAAAGGACTGTACTAATACATTTTTGTCTCTGCCAGAGAGTAGTCGGGAGACAACAAACATAGGCGAGGTACCGGCTTTCGTCCATCACGATGCAGGCGACGTTGAAATTTTCCCGTAATAAGTTAACATTTTTGCCTTTGTGCTCTGAGCGAAGGCACCCAGATCTTGAGTCCATCTCTGTACAGATTTATTGGAGGACACCATGTTAGCAATCAAAAGACGTTATTGGATCTTTATTCCCCTTACGATACTTCTTCTGCTGGCATTGACGCCGCAACTGCTGCGCGCCGATAGCCCAGAGCAGGATGAGCTGCAAGCGATATGGGAGCGCGTCCGCCAGGCCGGCGCCTACAGCTTCAACGCAGACGTCATACAGACGATCACGCCGCTGCCGACAGAGATGAACGCTGGTCGGAAAAGCAAGGAGACCAGGATGTACCTGGAAGGTGAGGCAAACCTGGCGGCTGAATCGATGTTGTTGAGCATGTGGTCACAAGGGGGGAGTGTGCTCACGCCGGAGACGGGCTTGCAGATCAAAGTTCAAGGTGATGAGGCTTACGCCCGACAGGGGAACGATCCGTGGGAAGCGATCGATGACTTCAGCGGTCTGTTTGCACCCGACGGTGACCTTATGACCTATCTGGTGGCAGCCGACAATGTGGTTCGGCATGAGCCCGAGCGGCAGGACACCGTGCTCGGCCCCATCGTTGTCACCCGCTACACCTTCGACATCAATGGCCGGCGCTTCGCCGAGCACATGCGCGAACAGATGATGGAACAAGCGGCCAAAGAGGGGTTGCCGCCCGGCGCAAGCCTGGAACTACCCCGTGTCTATGTGGATATGTCCGGAATGGGTGAACTATGGGTGGGACAAGATGGATTACCGATTCGCCAGATGTTCGATCTGCGGTTCCCGGATGGGGCCGACGGCTATGTTCCCGCGGTGACGCTAAAAGTTAACTTTTCAGAGTTCGACCCCTTGCCGGCCACCGTCCATCTCGGCAGAATCAGCCAGGCGGTTCGTGGCGGTGCTCAGGCCGCGACAATACCGGAGGGTGCATCTGGCTTCCTTGTAGCAGTTTTGGCACTGGGTCTGGTCATGTTTGTGCTGCTGCGCAGGCGGTCTTCACATGTGTATGCAGCAGTAGCCCTACTGGTGATCGCATCGATGGTGATCACGCCCCTACTCACAAGCCACCAAGTGTTGGCCTTCGCTGCCAAACAGAACGAAAGGCAGACCGAGCAAGAGGCGCAAGCGGAATTGCAGGAGCAAATGCTGACACCGGATTTTGATCCCCAGGCGGATCCCATGGCGAAAGTGCGCGCCCAGCAGGCCCTCGATGCTACGACCTCAACCTCCGCCAGCACCAATAGATACTTTGATAGCTCCTGCTCCACCGCTCCCAGCGGAGATATCGACAAGGACGGGCTCACCAACTTGGAGGAATGCCTTCTTGGCACGCTACCCGGTATGGCCGACACAGATGGCGACACCGTGAACGATGGCATAGAGGTGGCTGGCGTGGCGATCACTCACAATGGCATTACTACCACCTGGTACACCGATCCCCAAAAGCAGGACAGTAACAATGATGGCATCAGCGACGGCCGCGAATGGCATATGGATGCTGACAAAAATGGCATACCGGATGACACCGATAGCGACGGCACGCCCGATATGTGGGATCTGGATAACGATGGCGATGGTGTGCCCGATAAGCTGGATCTGTCCAACTACACATCCACAAAAAGCACGAGCACCTCGAGCACCTTTAGCAGGGCCAATCCCATGCAGCTCATCGTGGATGACTTGACGTGGGACAGCACACTTAATGCCGAAAAGCAGCTATTAGTGAAAGTCGAGTTCCAATTGAGCCCAACCAATGCCGACCATCTCTGGTACACTCATAACGTGCTCGACTGGCCGATCAATGACAAAGATGGCCAGATCCAGGATGAGGATGGCAAGACCTTCTTCGACGTCGATCCCACCCTCTCGCCGTCGCCTAATGACAACGGCGACATGCGGTTGATACCTATGCTGGAGATCGAAATCAGCGGATCGCCGGATAATCTACCCACCCCAGATATTTTGAAGCAATTCGGCATCTCTGTGAAGCAGACGATGACCGGCACCACCGGCACCAAGGTTGCTTATGTGCCCCTGCAACTGGTGAAGGACCCCATTGGAGATAAGAACGTCGCTTTTTACGGCCGTATGTTCTACCAGACGACCAGTTCTTGGGGCAACGCACAAAACGTGCGCCTTGTGTGGATGGTGCAGGCGCTGGTCGATAAATGTTCTGATTATGAACCAGTATCTAATGTTTGCAAGGAGTACAGCGCCTACAATGAATTACAGATCGTGCAAGCTTACGACGACGAGTGGTTCCTGACCGGCCTGCATGTCACCGAAGAGCACAGCGCCGACATGGCCATCATTTATGAAGACCCGGCCGTCACCGGTACTACCTCCCGAGGAACAAACTACGACCAACCGTTCTACATGGACACACTCTACGGCCTGCTCCAAGTCTTTGACTACACCTTCCTGGCCGGTAGCGATTGTGACACCATCGATACCAGCGGCAACTGCGTCGGCGACGATAAGCGGTATGTCACCGTAGCATCTATCGCCGCAGATTTTGATCACAGCAGCAATGGCCTACCCACCGAGGGCGGTCTCGGAACCCTTCAACTGCCCAATGTGTTGAGTGTCGAACGAAATCAGTATCCCTCCATCGATGTGGCCATGATGGATACGACGATTACAAAGACGGCAGGCGCGCTAAACAACAACTTTACCAGCCATTGGACAGCCTCCAAGCCTATTACACCCACGATTATGCTCGCCTACGATCAGACCTATCGCGCCCTTAACCTGGATGAAATGATCAACGGCAGCGCCAACATGCAGTTGAGCGGACATGCTTTAACGGCAGCGTTGCCCAGCGGTAACGATGCGAACGCGGTGCCAACCCATACCGTAGCCACAGTGAAATGGACGCCTTATGCTTACGATCCTGCCACGGGCTGGGCCGCGGCCAGCATTGAGGCTTTTTGGGGGAATATGCAAGCGCTGCTGGGTTCGAGCTTCAGTGATATCAGAGACCCCCACGAGGCCGACACCTACCAGATGATGTCCCAAGTCCTTTTTGCAAGCGTGTATAAAGGAGAGCATAGTATTGTGGAGACGGGTGACCAACTGATTTCACGCTGGTACATACATGGGCAATCGAAGCTAACGCTGGCCGAGAAACTCTTTACGGGTACTGGAAAAATCATTAAGCAAACGGTAAGCTCTTATTTCAAGTATTCACCTGCACTGAAGGATGTCGCCGAGCTGATGAATATAGAAGCCGGGGCGGAGAAGGGCCTAGCAAAGGCCGTTCCAGCGTTCATGGTACAGGAGCTTCGTAGTACCTTCCAGGGCGTTGCGGGCGTCGTTGCAGGGGTAGTCCTCGTGCTGGTGGTGGTGGCCGGGATCGCCCTGTTTGAAAAGTACGCCTTGCATCATACAAGTACAGCCTTGAATGTCGTACTTTCTGTATCGGTCGCCGGCATCATGGCAGCATTAACAATTCTCAAACCTCTGAAAACGGCGCTCTCATTGGCAAAGGACCTTGCGGCAATCAGCGAAGACATCAGCGTTGGTGAGGCCTTTCTCTCAACCTTGACCGCCGAGGCTTCTCTGGTAGGACAAGTGAGTGGAGCCGCCGTGGTCGGACTGGTTATCGCCATTGGCATTGCCATCGGCATATTTATCTCCGCGTGGGCCAGCGGCGCGGTGACAGCGGGCAGCATCGCCTTCAATGAACTCATCGCTACCACCATCGCCGCTATCATATTGGCTATTATTTTGTTTGTTGTAGCGTCCACGGTCGTCGGCGGCATTTTATTGGCCATCGTCGCCATTATCGATGTCATCCTCAGCCTTACGGGCCAGAGTTGGAGCATCACAGGCTGGATGACACAGGCTATCGCCGGTATAATATATACATATGAACCGAGCTCAGGTGTCGACCCAGTGACCGGTGATCTTGGCATGACTCTGACGCATCCGAATGCGGGCATGGTCGCCGGTAACACGATGAATTTCAGCCTGCCTATTACAACGACATTGACTTTTACTACTACCACACCTGGCTTCGAGGGTATCCCGGTGCCATTCTATATTAGCGATTCCAACAAGCGCTCCAATACTATGAAATACGAATTGGATCTGGCGGATAAGACCTTGTCCGCCTCGCGCGATGAAATATCTAAGTCTTGGGTGATGGGCACCAGCAGTGCTGGTGACGATATAGGGACGATGACCAGCAATCTTTCTGTCTCAATGACGATGACAGCCGGTATCAACGTACCAACGACGCTGACGCTTAACTCAGCCTATGCCTTGTTGGGATATGACTGCTGGAGAAAATATTGTTTTGACCATACGCTCAGCGGCAGTGGCTCAAAGCGGCTCGGTGAGAATATCTTATTTGATTTCTTCCCTAAAACGTTGGATGAGTTTGTGAACGTGGCCGTCTGGAGCGAAGGCTCGGTGAAATCGCTTGATGCTGATGGTGATGGTCTGTTGTCTGCCTTGGCTGGAGGCATTGATCCCGATGACTCCAAATGGGATACCGACGGTGACGGCCTTTCAGACGCTTACGAAGTGGCAATCAGGGCCAAGTCAGCCGCGCAGGGCGGCGAAGATCTGAACCCGCTCTCGCCTGATAGCGACGGCGATCTTATCGGAGACGGTGATGAGCTGCGTCTGGGTACCAATCCCGGCAATGTGGATACCGACGGTGATGGCATCGAGGACATTGAGGAGATTTACTATGTCGTCGACGTCAATGGCGACCAGGTATTTGGTGGCTGGTCCATACCCTACGCGCTGGATAAGGTCACGCCCGCTTGGAGCGATCCTTTACAGGCAGACATCGATGGTGACGGTCTCTCTGACCTTTTCGAGCGTACCCAGAATACCTGTACCTCTTGCACACCCTGGCAATATCCAGACAATCCACAGGTCTACAACCCCAACGTTTGGAATGAGAGCCCTGTCCCGCTTTACGTCTCCGACAACTCGACACACGGGTTTGTGCTACCAGGCGCCAGCGTAGCTTATTCCACCACGACCGTCAACACCCTGGGCAGTGGCCAAAGCCTTGAGGGCGTTCTCGACCTCGAACTGCCGGCCAGCTTCAGCGGCTATCCACTGATGAGCGACTTCGACATCGGCAGCGGCGGCATGGCCGGGCTATATACGGCTCTGACTGCCGCAAATGTGTCTCAGCCCGTAACCGGGACACTGATGAGCCGTATGAAGCTCACCGATCTCGAGTCTGTAGTCTGGAGTTGGGACGCGCCGGCATCTCAAACCGTCGAGGCGAATGCAGGCGAGGTAATCGATGTGAAAGCGGCGAATGTAGAGGGATGGGGCGCAACTTATCTCCTAGTAACACTTGAAAATGCCGGATCTGTGTATAGTCTTGTTGGTTACCTGGCCAGTGCTGCGGGGACCATACTCGATTCCCAGGTCCTCATCCAGGGGGAACTCAATATCGGAAACGCGATGGGCTTTGACGTTGCCTGCACGGATGACGGCGACTGTCTCGTCGTCTATAACATAAATAACACGAAAACGAATGAAGTTGAGGTCCAAGTTGTACTGATGCGCCAGCAACTGGCCCTTTCCGGTCCTACTACCCTATCGTCATCAACTACGCTACCGGTGGGACCACCAATCATAGCCAGCAGTGGCAGCGGCGCCGATGAAGGCTTCATGATCGCTTGGCCCAAAGACAGCGGAGGCGTCGTTGAGTTCTTAGCAGTGCCGATACTCGATAATGGTGTCGCATCTAATTCCACGACATTCATTAGCGCTGAAGGTGATATCGTAACGAATTCTAATCCCGAGACTTTCTTAACATCG
Organism: Chloroflexota bacterium; assembly: GCA_003353825.1. The sequence continues at coordinate 6,660 of PIVW01000116.1, read as the reverse complement.
AGTACCTCCGTTGAGCTTAGGGACTTAAGCTGGAATGGCGCGCAATACTTGGCGCTATGGCGCAATGAGGTATCTGCGAATGAGATCGAGATAAACGTTAGTCGGCTCGATCCTAAGATTGGCCTGCCCATGCCGGTGGGTTATTCGACCATTGGATCTTATAATGACAGTAGCATCTATCCGACCAGCCTCACCTGGGATGATGTCAGCCAACAGTACCTACTCCTCTATGGAAACGAGCAAAAAATACTGGCCGAAATGATCGGATTTGACGGCTCCCGATTCGCTACGTTGACGCTCGCCGATGACACCAGCTCCCAAGCGACTGGTAGAACGGTCTGCGCCGATCCCAAGAATGGTGGCTGGGTGGTAGCCTGGTCCAGTCTCGGTACGAGTACATTCCATTACCAGGCCATAGGATCGGACGGCGGCACACGTGGGGGAGCGCAGACGGTTGCGACTGCCAATGATACATTGTCTATGGCCCTTGCCTGTGAGTACCCTCGCCCCCTTCTCGAACTGCACTTCGAAGAGGAACAGGGCGCTCACGTCTTCGCGGATACGTCCGATCTGGGTAACACAGCCACATGTACCTCGTGCCCCGATTCAGGCCAACAGGGCCGTTTTGGCAAAGGGCTATTCTTCCAGGGCGCCAACAAGCAGTTCTTGACGGTTCCCAGTGGCAGTATTGACCGTATTGGCCGTATTCACCAGTCCGTTTCTTTTTCCGCCTGGGTCAAACCTGATTGGACGGCCAATAGTATGGGCTATAACCCGGCGATTTTGGCCCTGCGCGATAGTACGAAAACGGCCTACAGCCTGCATATTCGGGATGACTACAGCGCCCTGGATCTTTTCAATGGTGTGACGGTAAGCAGTATGCCCTACGCCTTTACGCCCGAGGTCATGACACATGTGGCTGTTGTTATGGAGGATGGATATTGGACCGCCTATATTGATGGCGAGGTTGTGGGGACCAAGATCCTACCACTGGGCTCGACCGCTAATCTGCCCTTGCATATCGGCTCATCTACAGGAAGCGCCGAATTCTTCACGGGTATCATCGACGAAGTTGTGGTCTGGCCGAGGGCGCTCTCGAGCAGCGAGATAGGGGATGTGTTCAGCGCCGCCACCGCCATCTATGATCTGGATGAAGTTGTCGGTTCACAGACCTTTGTTGACAGCACGAATAATGGCTACAACGCCACCTGCTCGCCAGTGAACGGTACTTGCCCCACAATGGGCGTGAAAGGCAAAGCAGCCGCAGCCGCAACATTCGATGGTGTGGATGATTTCCTTGTCATTGAGCCAATCTCCCAAACTGTGGAAGTCCACAACTACGCATTCCAAGGACCAGAACTTATTCTACACTTTAATGAGCCGAATGGCGCACAGACTTTCGTCGATTCTTCGGGATTTGATAATCAAGGAAATTGTGCCGGATTCAGAAATTCATGTCCCGCTATGATCGGGGGGGAGGCACAATTTAGTGGTAATACTGAATACGTAGAAGTTGAACCACTGTCTTTTAACCAGGCTACAACGATCGCGGCCTGGGTCAAACCTGGTTGGACGGCCAATAGTATGGGCTATGCCCCGGTCATGCTGTCCTTGGTTGATTATTCTGGTGGTATCGTGTATAACCTGCGCATTAAGGAGGATTACAGTGCGATCGAGCTGGATAACGGCTCGACGGTCAGCAGCATCTCCCACACCTTTGAACAGAATGAGAAGGTGCATGTGGCAGCAGTCATTGAAGGGATAAAGTGGACTGCCTATGTCAACGGTATGCAGGTAGGGATGCAAGAGACAAGTATGCCCTACGCCTTTACCGAGGGTTCGTTCCGCATCGGCGGGTCTGATGAAATTACGCAGGACTATTTCGTAGGCACTATAGACGAGGTAACCGTGTGGCCGAGGACACTATCGTCTTCAGAAATCAGAGATGTGTTCCATAGTGTCTCCAGCGCAGGCACAGAACCAGATCCACTATCCGGATGGAACAAACCCAGAAAGATCGCGACAATTGCAAGTAGTACAAGTATTAGTAATACCTTCGACAACACAGCGCTCGGGTTTTATTCGCCCGCAGACACGGCGCCGACCCTGAGGCTGGACGGTCTGCCCATTCACGATACTGTCGACGTCAAATTTGAACTGCGCGCGATCGGCATATGGGATGGAACGAGCATCGAACATGGTCCTGACAACTGGCGTTGGGGATATGACGGCGTGGAGGTATTCAAGACCAGCTTCCTCTATTTACCTTCCGTCGCTGGCGGCTATACCGACCGGTATCAAGCTTATCCGGATCCGGCGAGCAAGTTTACGGGTACCGTAGCAAATCCTGCGTTTTCGCATTTTTCTGGTTTCTTCGCTTACCCTCCATTCCAGGGAATCTCTTACGTCATTCCCGGTGTCACTGCCGATCACACAGCTGATTCGCTGGACCTATTCTTCAATTTCGATAGCAAGGGCTATCCCACCAATTTCCCAGAACAATTCGCTCTGGATAATCTCGTGGTCACCTTACAACGTGAAAAGACCAGCATTCCCCTGGAAAACCGCTCCTTCACGGTCGCTGCCTGGGCAAAGCGGACAGCGAATGGCCTGTGGCAGACGATTTTGTCACAAGGTACCAATACTGAAAATAAAGGGCTTCAATTCGGCTTCCGCGGCTCCAGCAATAGCAACCACTTTACCTGCGCATTTTATGGCAACGACCTCGACACAGCAACTGGATATACGGACGGTGGATGGCACCACTGGGCCTGCACCTATAATGCGGACTCGAATGTGCGCACCCTATACCGCGACGGTGTTCAGGTAGCCCGAGACACCGCCAGCGCTGACTTTCAGGGCCTCGGCCCCACCTACATCGGCGCCAACTGGAATCCGAATGACCGCCGCGTTTTTAACGGCCAGATCGATGAAGTGGGTATCTGGACTGAACCGCTGTCTGCCAGTGACATCCTTGTATTGGCCAACGAGGTGAAGGCCCAGGATGAGTCGGTCATGCATGCCCTGTACCCCAGGGTGCCCGCCGCGGGAACTGTGACACAACCCCAACCCACCTCGTCGCTCAACTTGCAGACCCTGGAATTACGCGAGACTGCAACAAATGTGGGTGTTATTACCGGGAGCACCAGCCGCACGCTGACCATCGATACTGATAATCCCCAAGTCTGTCCCGCAGGCGGCCAGATCACCTGTGCGCCTGACGGCCGATACGTGAACGAAACGGGCAAGTTGGCCATCAGCGGCTCGGCCACGGATCCCACCTCCTTCATCAGCAAGGTGGAGGTTAATGCCGGCGGCTGGCACAGCGCCGAGGGCACCGAATCGTGGAGTTACGATTGGGATCTCAGTGCACTGCCCGAGGGTGAACAAACGTTACCCGTACGTGCTACTGATATCGTGGGCCACGTTAGTGCGATAAAAGACATGAGAGTGATCATCGATCGCACCCCGCCCTACGCCAGTGCTGAAAGCCAAACCCAGCGCGCTTTCCGTGACAAAAAAGGCCGCTGGTGGGTCTCCTTGCCGGCAACTAGCGGCTTTGTCAATGATCCCAACGCCGGCAGCAGTCCCGGTAGCGGTGTCGCCAAAATGGAAGTCCTCTTAACCGGAACCGGAGCAGTGGCAGGACATAAGTGGCAGGAAGTTGAGACTTCCGGAACTACCTGGAGCCACGACTACATCCTGCCCGCCTTCGGCCCGACGGGCCTGAGTCAGGCCGACCCCAGCGGCACTTACGTGGGTACCATGCGCGCTACGGACCACGCCGGCAACATCACCACGGCGGCAAACTATCGCAGCTTTAACCTTGTGGTTGATTCCTCAGGACCAAGGGTATCTCTGACCAGCGCTATTTCCACGACCGAAGTCATTTCCACGGCGCTCACGCTTAGTGGCAAGGCCTCGGATGCCACTAGCGTCCAATCTGTGGAGGTCAACCTCACGCCGGCCGAGCAGCTTGGCGCGCTAACAGGTACGACTCTGCATCTGCCCTTTGACGAGAATCAGTTAACCCAATACTTCGTGGACCAATCCGGCAGCGGCAATGCAGCAATCTGTGCTGCGCAGAATTGTCCGCAACCCGATAGCGACGGCCGCCGAGATGGCGCATTCAGCTTTGATGGTACAGATGACTATCTCGATACCCAGGCATTCGTTGTTGATTTGACTAAAAACGATTTCACCATCGCCACCTGGGTCAAGACCACGGCGATCAGCCAGGGAATCGTTACCAAGAACGATGGCGATAGCGTCTGGGAGCAAGGTGAAAAGAGCTTCTACATCGATGGTGGTGGTCGGCCATCCTTCGTTGGCTGGGGTAACGACGATATTCTCAGCACCCAGCCAGTCAATGACGGTCAATGGCATCATGTCGCTGTCGTGTGGCTCTCCACCGCCACTTCGCCGGCCAACACCAGAATCTATGTAGATGGTTTGGATGTTACCTCCCCGGCGACGAGTTATCACGCAGCCAATGCAGATAACAAGGGCGACACAGTAAAGATCGCCGAACCCAACCACGTGGAGGCGCCCAATTATTTCAAAGGCGCTCTGGATGAGCTACTGATCTACGATCGGGCCCTGGCAGCCTACGAGGTGGCGAATCTCCATGCCTATGGTTCCGGCACGTGGGAAGCGGCGACGCTGGCCGGCGACACCTGGAGTTACACCATCCCAGAAGGCGCCAACGGCATCGAAGGTCTCTATCAGCTCAACGTACGCGGGACCGATCTCCTAGGCAATATCACACCCCAGGGCAGCCAGCGCTTATGGCGCGGTGAAATCGATACCCGCCCGCCGGCACTGGCTTTTACAGCCAAAAAGACGACGGTGCCATTCGGTGGCAAAATACTATGGACAAAGTACAGTTGTCAAACCACTGATTATAACCTGGTGGGTGCGGAAAAGGGCAGTTGCCAACCTGTCAATCCCCAAAGCATGCCTGGCTTCGGCAGCGGGGACCTGACCTTGACCACCTACGACCAGGTGAGTCCCTGGTACGCGGCCACCATCGCCGATACGTCGCGACTGTACAAAATTGTCGCCGCGCATACCTTTGCCGGCGGTGTGCCTACCGATGGCACCGTACAGGCTTGCGACAAATACAACCATTGCACAACCGCATCTGCCAGCGCAGCAGCTTCAAGCAGTGCCGGCCTTGCGCAAGCTCAAGTGCTGGCAGCGGAAGTACTAGAACCCTCTTCCGGTACGGTGCTCACCTCCCTCGACCCCATCACCGTTAACGGGTATGCGTCTGCCTCGGACGGGCTGCGAGACCTGACGGTCAACGTCGATGATGTGGCCGCATACACTGAACATTGGGACAGCGCCACGGTAACCAACACTTTGTGGAGCTTCCCCTGGACGCCGTCCGAACAAGGTATTTACCTCTTCCAGCCCGTCGTCAGCGATTGGGAGGGCGTGCAGGCCTCTGCATTGCATCGACAGCTGTATTTGCCTCTTGTTTCCTCTCTTTCAACCCCAGCAGACCAACAAAATGTTGTGATTGAAGCGCCGGTGTTGGCGGCAGAACCTGCTGTGCAGGCACTAGGCGATGATGTTGCCAGCGAGGTCTACACTGGCACTGTGGTCACACTTTACGTCGACACCGAACCCCCCAGCATCAGCCTCGAACCGGTCCTCCTCGCAGCGGGCGATCAGATAGGCGAGCAACTCGTCAACATCAGGGGTACGGCAAGCGACGTCGTGCGCGTATTCAGCGTCGAAGTGAGCATTGACAGCGGCTCGTGGCAGCGCGCAGGGTTGGATGCTGACGGGCATTGGACTTTTCCGTGGTTCTTGGATGGTAATATAGACGGCGAAATCTACGACATCCGCGCACGCGCCACCGATCTGGCCGGTCATACGGCTACGGCCAGCGAGGACGTCTTGGTGGACATTGCTGAGCCAGAGCATGGCGCGACCACCCTTTCTTACATTAGTACGGATGGTCAAACACGTGCCATGGCTCCTGGCGACACCTTGACTGATGCGGCCACGCTGCAGGTGGCGTGGTCGGCCGGTAGTGATGGCAACGGTGTTAGTAGCTATGAGATCGGCTTTACCAACGATCGCAGTATCCCAGACCCTGTACACCTCACCACTTACACCGGACCAGACACGCATCAGCAACCTGCGGGCGAGGCGAAAACGTGGTACGCGCATGTGCGCATCGTCGACGCCGCTGGCAATAGCCGCATCCAAACCATCGGACCGATTTACGTTGACGCGGTGACGACGCCGGCTCTAGTCGAGGATCTCGGCTATCACGGTTGGACAGAAGGGGTCTGTAATATCCAAGGCGTGGACCGCCGCCTACCGCAGACGCACCCCGGCGCCCATGGGGATGAGATTCAGAGTCTGTTTGTCTCATGGGATGACGATGCGCTGCGCCTCTCCTGGAATGGGGCGCTCTGGAATCATAAGGGGGACCTGTTCTTCTATCTGGATACGCGACCCGGTGGCGCCACACAGCTTTACAATCCTTACGATGAGAGAATGAACACCATCTATCTGCCCGGAAATACACCTGAACCCCCGACTACAAGCTCAACCCGCCAACTCGAAGCACAAGGCTCATTTACTGCGGTGGGCTCTCGTACAGCCATGCAGGCCGATGTGATGGTCTGGGTGGAAGATCAC
>PIVW01001319.1 GCA_003353825.1 Chloroflexota bacterium | reverse complement strand
TTCCGTGATGGCTTGCCACAAAGACTGTTGTGATTGCCATAAGGTCTTCGGCGAGTTGCTGAGTAGACTCTCCGGGGTTGTCGCCTTGACGGTGAACCACGAGTTTGACTCCTTTCTGGCGGAAAATGTACTCCAGTAGGTCAATGGCGAAGCGTGTAAACCGGTCACGGTGCATGACCACAACCTCTTGGACGCCTCCCCGGCGTACGGAGTCCAGAAGGGCACGCAGTCCAGGTCTCTTGAAGTTGATGCCTGATGCGACGTCGGTGATGACTCGGTGTCGCGGGTATGCTTGCGTGAGCTCGTTGACTTGACGTTGTAGATCGACACGTTGTTTGGAAGACGAGACTCTGGCGTAGATGATTGAGCCAGTGCTTGGATCTTCTTGATCACCGAGGAGTCGTCGGAGCTGTTCAGAATCGTAGAGACGTTTGTTAACTTGCGGCAACTTAGCATGAAACATACTTCAGAATATCATTGCTACAGATATATGTACAAGTATGTGTATACATCAAGTGAGGTGTATACCTATGTCCCCCCTTTTCATTGTTGGGCTTGGTCTCTGGGTTTGTTGCGAGGTCTATTCCTGCCTGGACGGCCTCCCCCACACCCTGGAGGTCTGCTGCTGCTTCCATTGCAGCCCTCCACTGGTACCAGTTTCCATTCCATGGGGCAAATTTGCCCACCGTTACTGGGTTCATCATTGAAACCGTGCCAGCTTCCATGTCGCGATGGTCGTATTAGGATCGATAATACGAGGCTCTTCC
>PIVW01000115.1 GCA_003353825.1 Chloroflexota bacterium | reverse complement strand
AGATTGAAGATTGAAGATTGAAGATTGAAGATTGAAGATTGAAGATTGAAGATTGAAGATTGAAGATTGAAGATTGAAGATTGAAGATTGAAGACGATCGTCCTTAATCTTCAATCTTTAATCTTCGGTCCTCAGAACATCAATTTGTAAAGATGTGGGACGCTGATTCTGGACCTTACCGACTATTGTGAGACGCGCAAAAGCCGGGGATTAACCCCGGCTTACGGATTCAATATAAGAGGGCGACGCTAAGTCGCTGACACTGCCGCTAAGTTAGGCTTCGACCTGGTTCACTAACTTCACCAGTCGAGACTTACGACGTGCCGCGTTATTCTTGTGAATGACACCTTTCTTGGCGGCGCGATCCAGACGGCTTATGGAGATGCCCAGCCATTCACGGGCGTTATCTACATCGCCTTCGGCAGCGTAGACGCGGGTGCGCTTGATGGCAGCACGCAAACCACCTTGGACTTCACGGTTGCGAGCGCGCCTCTTAATACTTTGACGATGACGTTTGATTGCAGAACTGTGTGTAGCCAACCTTAATCCTCCGGCTGTACAAATAAACACCCGCCGAGCAAAGCACCCGGTCGGGTAGAGAAAATGCTTGAGACAACAGGGAAGTGTAGTCGATAGATGTCGGTTTCGGCAAATCTGGTAATAAGACAAAGCACTACGGGTAGCCGCTGGCTGGTGCAGGGATCATCTTACCATTAACCATCCGCTGCTTGTCGCGACAGGTTTGCCCTGGTTTCATCAAGGGCTTCGGCAACGTAGGGATAGGCAAACCAGATCGTACCTACACCGAAGATCACTCCCGTCAGCGTCCGTAACTGCCAGTTGCTGGTACGAAATCCAAACAACTGCGTGAATCCGTCCAGCGCCATGGGGAGCAGAAAGAGAAGATACCACTTCCAGTTGATTCTGGGTAGTATGCCGCGCACCAGCGCAAACAATAGTCCCATCAAGAACATGCTGCCATAGATAGCAAGATCTCGCTGGCAGAGTGCTGTTTTGTAACCGTGGTCGTGGTCACCGATATAGCTTCGCCGCACAAAGAGGTTATCACTCACTTCAACACCACCAGCGCGCAAATCGTCCACAGAATAGACAGCCTGTTCGCCAAATAGAAAATAGGAACGCTCGGGCAGTTGGTGGCAGAAGGGGATGTAGAGGGTGTAGATTACGCGGGCGGGCGTAGTCGCACCCGCTTCCATCAATGCAGGCGCCAGCATGGGTACGCCCACATAGGTCAAGAACATGATATTGGCCAACAGCAACCAGTGCCGACTGATCCAGCTTGCTGTCGCATCAATCCTATCTGCAAAACGATCCAGAGCGGTTGGCTGGACTGGTGGTGTTTTTGGATCCGGCGATTCCTCAGTCATTCTTACCGTTGTGCCAAGACTTTGAGCACAGCCTCCGCCGTGATGGCGCCGTACAGTGCTGGCCCCTGATCTATATCCACCACAGGTATCATGTAGCAAAATCGTTCATAGAGCAGCGGGTCTGTGGTGATATCCACTTCCTCCAACACAAAATCAAACTCGCCGGCTAATGCAGCGAGTTCATGTTTCGCCTCCTCACAGAGTGGACAATTGCTCTTGGTATAGAGGGTAATGTTGGGCTTCATAGGATCTTGTCGAGCTGAGCCTCGAGGACATCTGATATTAGGAAACCAATCCAGCGTACCTGCACATTTCCCTCGCGATCGATAAAAAAGGTGGAGGGTAAGGATTGCGTCTTGTATTCGGACATCACTTCACGGCGAGCATCAATCAAAACGGGCATGGTCATACCGAACTCTTTGACAAACTCGGACACTGGCTCATGTGCCTCAGCACTGTTGATTTCAAGAATAACCAGACCGTCGTCCTTGTGGGTTTCGTAGGTACGCACTAGATCAGGCATCTCAAGGCGACAGGGACCGCACCAAGTCGCCCAGAAATTAATCATAACGGGTTGGCCCTTGTAATCTGCCAGGGTTGCCGTTGTACCGTCAGGCAGATGAAAGGCGAAATTAGGGGCCGTGTGCCCGGCATCAGGTTGAGCAGCACTGTTGTCGATACCGAAGAGGCTCGTTACGGGAAAAACACCATGTTCCTGAACAAGACCTGCCGGTGCTTCTCCGACCTCAGTTCTATCGCGTATGGCGATGAAGATGGCGACTACGGCAATGAGAAGGCCTAAGATCAACACGAAAAGTGCCTGGCGACGCTGGTTATGTTGCTTTAAAACTGTTTGTGTGAGTGTGGATTCTGTCATGGAGCACTTCGGTTGATTTGTTTCAGGCGTCCTGTGTGATGTGTAAATGAGAACTGGTAGTTATGTGCGGAGATGACGCTCTCCAACATCTTGCACAGAACGGATGGCACCGAAATGCGGGTATATCTTTTGGGTGTGTCCTTTTTGAGTTAGAGGGCAATCTTACCCGACCATACTAACATGTTTGGAGGCCGGTTCAGGCCTTCTGATCTTCCGAAACGGAGAGTTACGTTGACGAATCTAGGTCGAATCCTGGCGACACACTATGTCTCCATCTCATTTAGGACACACCCATATCTTTTAAGCACAGTTCGTTAGGCGGTGGCAGGCTGGCTGCTTGCCGACGCGGCGCCACCTGCTCCTCCAAGGGCAGCGCCACTGAGGTATCCCAGATAGGCGGGAACCAGAGGTAGGACACAGGGAGAGAGGAAAGAGATCAGGCCGGCAGCAAAGGCGATCGTCAACGATATCTGCCCACTCGAGCCTGTAGTCAAGCCTTCTTCGATGTTAAGGAATGTACCAAACTGAGCCAACTGGGCCAGACTATCGGTGAAGATCAACAAGGCGATCAGCAAGAGCAAGGTACCGCTGATGACACTGATCTTGCCCATATGCTTGTAAAACTGGGGAAGATATCGGGTCAGGCGTGAAAATAGCAGCCCTGCCAGCAAAAAGGGGACGCCCAGGCCGATTGAGTAAGCGAGCAGGAGTGTCGCCCCTTGCGCCACCGTTCGTGTCTGGGATGCCAACAAAAGAATGCCAGCGAGAATGGGGCCCACACAGGGCGTCCAGCCAGCAGCAAATATGGTTCCGACCAGGAAACTGCGCCAATAGCTGGCACGGCTACCGAATTTGCCGCCCATATCCATACGCAGCTCTCGCTCGAAAAAGTCGGTGCGATTGCCAAAATAGACAATGGCGACAACCAACGCGGTTTCGGCTGCTTTAAGCCAATCGGGACTGGTGATAGTGGTAATCCAACTCAATGCCCCTATCACCAACGCCAACACCAACAGCACCATATTATCCCAGCGGGCGCCGGCTAGTACCACCAGAGCGATCAAAACGCTGTTGACAATACGTAACGTCTGGTCGAATTGAAATCGATCTAACCAGTAGGTGATGGCCGCAAACACCAGGGCGGTGATCCCCCAACCAAGATAGCTCATATCGACATGAGCTATCCGCAAGGCGAAAACAATGAGCAGGATGGCGCCCAGCCTGGTGACGACTGGGAGAATATCGTACAAGGCATATCCACCCAGCAGGCCAACGGAGGCGCCTAGCAGGGTGAAGACGGTTGTAAAGCCCAAAACCAGGGCAAAAGCGTGGAGAAAAGTTCTTTGGGAGCTAACGTTCGGCATAGGGTACTCCTGAAGGATGGAATAATATCTCGTGACGGCCGAAACCGTTACGTCGATTGGATGCAGCAATCGCCACGATTATTACAACCACAGGGCATGATACTTTCAATTTAAGCAAATATTAATGGCGGGCTTGCTCGTTGACAACCTGTTTCAACGTGGCCAATTCTTCATCGATCTTGGACTGGCGGCGGTACATGCTGAAGACAAAAATAAAGATGATGAGCCAAATGGCGAGATAGGCGGCGGCAAAGTAAGTCCTAGATAACGCTCGCAGATTGTGAGGTAAGAGATTGAAGACAGAAGACTAAAGATTAAAAATAGAAGATTGAAAAAATCAGAGAAGGCGTTCGCGTAGTGCTTCGACGCGTTCACTGGCCCAGTCTATCTTGATGCGGTTAGCCAGCAGGTCGATGTAGAGGATGGTGAAGGCGATGTTGCCAAACACAAAGGCCGTCGTCATCCCCGGGCCGAGGCCAAAATCAGCGCTAGGGTCCAGGATCACAGGGTGAATGGTGTTCCACCAGCGGATAGACATGAAGGTAAGGGGCACGCTGAGAAAAGCGAAGATCCCGTAAACAGCGGCAATACGGGCTCGCCGGCTCGGCTCATCAATGGCGCCTCGCAACATGAAATAGGCGATAAAGAGCAGGAGCACAATGGTATAAGTTGTCAGTCGAGGATCCCAGGTCCACCAGGTGTTCCAAGCGGGCTTGGCCCAGATCGAGCCGCTAATAATAGCAGCAACCGTGAATACAATGCCTATCTCAGCGGAGGAGCGGGCCCAGATGTCCCATTTCACATTGCTTCTCCATAGATAGAGGATGCTAGCAAAAAAGGTGACACCAAATGCAACCATGCTGATCCAGGCAGAAGGCACATGGAAATAGATGATACGCTGAGCTGGTGCGATTTCAGGGGCGATATTGGTTGCCGGAGGCGCCTGGATCAGGGCCATGTAGGCGGCGACCAGCATCGCCACCAGCGCTAAGATATTTAGCACAAGCATCGTCCCACTTGAGGGGCCTGTCGCCAATTGACTCTGCTCCGGCGCAGATGGTTGAGGCGTTACTTGCGTAGCTTCCATAGTATTTTTGGGGTGAGTGACATTAGAGCGATGAAGGCAGGAAATTAATATAACTGGCTGCGTTATTCCTCAACGACATAATCAAACGTGAGAAAAGCTGCTACCAGGAAGAGCAGATCAAAAAATACCAACAACTGTATCCAATTGAGGTGGTCGGCCAACGAATCACCTTCGAGCAGGCCGATAGTCGTGCGGATACAGGCGATCAGCAGCGGTAGCAAGACCGGCAGCAGCAAGACCGGCAGCAGCACTTCCCGTGCCCGCGTATTAACTGCCAAAGCAGAGAACAAAGTACCGACAGCCGTAATACCGATTGTACCGAGGAGTAGTATCAGCAACAAGGGTAAACTGATGAGAGGAACATTAAAAAATACTGTGATCAACAGTAGTAAAAACGCCTCGACCACCAGGATGAATACCAAGCTGGCTATCATTTTGCCAAAATAGATGGCGCTGCGGTCGACGGGCGCCAACATCAAACCGGCAAGACTGCCTTTGTCCTTCTCGCTGATAAAGGCTCTGCCCAAACCTAGAATGGCCGCGAAGGCGATGGTTACCCACAATACACCGGGAACAATGATGCTCTTGTTCGGTATCCGCAACTCAAAAGCGAAGTTGAAGATCAACAAAGCCAGTACGGCAAAAACCGCCATGCTGGTAAATACATCCTTTGTGCGGAACTCGATGCGAAGATCTTTCCACAGAACGGCCCAGATCACCTGGAAATAGCGTTTCATGTCGCTACCGTCCCCACATATTGATCGTATAGGGGTCTCAGATCTGCATACGAAAGCTCTGAGGCGGTGGCATCGTAAACCAGAGTACCGCCATTGAGAATGACCACACGGTCGGCCAGGTCCAGACCCCGTTCCAGGTGATGGGTGGTCATCAACAGGGTGCGTTCGCTACCACCGATCTCCTTCAGCAAGTCGGTCATCATCTCGGCCGCCTGGGGGTCCAATCCCGTATCGGGTTCGTCGAGGAGGAGGATGGGGGGATTGTGCAGCAGGGCCCGGGCGATGGCCATGCGCTGGACCATGCCCCGAGAATAGGTACGAACGGTATCTTTACGGCGATTATAGAGGCCGACGCGATGCAGCAGTTCGTCGATGCGTGCATCTGCCTGTTCCATGCCATAAAGACGTGCATAGAATTCAAGATTTTCGGCTGCTGTCAGATCATCATAGAGGAGTGGAGCATGGCTGACCAAACCCAAATACTGGCGAATCCCCTCTGGATTGGATGTAACGTCGACGCCCGCAACCGTTACTTGGCCGCTGGTCGGGCGTGAGAGCGTAGAAAGAATGCGCAATAGTGTGGTTTTTCCGGCGCCGTTGGGACCCAATAGCACGACAGAAAAACCGGTGTCAATCGATAAATCAACACCACGTAAGACGCGATGACGGCCAAAAGATTTTCGTAACCCTTTGATCTCGATTAGAGAATCACTCATTTCAGGCGTCTTCTCTGGTCAATGCCACCAACTGCGCCTTTAGCAAACGACGCTGCCCATCGTAATCAGCCTTGGTTATTGCTCCAGCCTCATACTCATCATCTAACTCTGCTATCTCTTGTATCAGATATCCCCGCTGTTGCTCACGCAGTAGTGGTGCTTCGGCGTCCAGACGCTGCCGGCGACGGTAGACAAGAAATAACCCGATGCCCAATACGAGAATACTTCCACCAAAAATAAGGAACGGCATGTAGGCCTGTCCAGAGATGCCGGGGGTGGCGTTGGCGTCTATAATCTGGCCGCCGCCCTCATCAGGTGGGGTCTGCGGAGGGGGTAAACTGGCTTCGATATTGCTGAATGCAGCCTTGGGATTTGCACCAGCAGATGCGTTTTCGATGACAAAATTGAGGTAGGAGGTGCCACCTTGTGCTTGCATGGATTCCATCTCATTCCAATCGGGCGCGTCGATTTCCATGCCCACATCTGGCACGAGTAAATTGAGGTAACCCACCGGGTAGTGGATGGCATGCGCCAGATCGGTCTTGCCACCTACAACCGGTAAACTATAACGAAACAGGACCTGACGTTCTCCGGGTGGGAAAGGCAAGGTATCGATAATCATGCCCTCTTCCAAGATAAAGCGTGTACCCAATTCGCTGCCATCTATGCTGACATTGACAGCATTTGCTGGCAGTTCAAACGAGAGGACTCGATTGATGCCGTCCTCGCCCCGATTTCCGCCGTAGACACGATTGTCGGTGTTTCTCAATGCATACAGCTCGCCGACATCGAGCGACGTGGGACGCTCCAGGCTTAATACCCAATGTGAACGGCCGACGTGAATGTCATCGAGCGTTGCTCCAGACTCGTAAACATCGACTGGGATCTCCAAGGCATTGGTATCAGGTTCGAATTGTCTAACATCTCCGCCATATGGCAGGGCGTCATAGACGACCTCAGCCAGGTAAACCCAGGCGGCATCGGTGGGCATACCTGTAAATCGAGCAAAACCCTCGCCATCAGTTTCCCCGCTGCGTTCGGCCACAAATGAATCGCGCTCGAACACGAGCAGACGAACAATCTGGTTTCCTTCCGCCTGGCCGGTTGTGCCGTTTCGTACGACGACATCGATGACACCATTGCCCTCTACGGTGGCTGTGGATTTTGCAACACCCAGACCAAAATTGCGGGCGGCGGCAGCAGCCAGCTTGATTTCTGTATCTGTCAACCCCTCGACTGGGGGGTGAGGCGCTTCACTGACAAGCGAGCGCAACTCCGCTTCTGTTTGATCCAACCAGGTGGGATCAGAAAGGGGCTGCAAAGATGGCTCATGTTCTGTGCCGAGCCCATCCATACCATGACAACTGCTACAAGCCCTGTCGAAGACCTCTGTACTTATGGTGATCTCATCGTTGCCAAGATGCAACGACCAGATATGTGCAACCAGGTCCCATCTTTCTCCTACCGATAGTGTATCCCCCCAGGGTGGCATGAGATTTTCCATTTTGCCATTGGTGATCGTTGTAAATAGATCTTGGGGGCTACGGTCGTCCACGTAACTATCTTCCGTAAAATCCGGAATCTTGACAGGAACTTGATCGGCCATAGGGCCATCGCCCTGACCGCCGGGGCCATGACACTGTGTACATCGTTGCGCAAAGGTACGTTCACCCCGGTAAGCGGCGCCCAACGGGCCCTCTTGGGCGGACAGCGGATACGGCAAGAAAAACACCCCCATCCCCACCAGAAGTGTCAAGGCCCAACCTATGTGATATCGAAGATAGCTACGATGCATATTGATTTGGTGATGGACAATGGAAGCGGTCGCCTCCTTCAAGAGCGACCGCAACATGTTCAGCATTTTTTAGCAAATTAGGGATACAGATCGGCACAAAACGGGCAAGCGTATACCGCTAGAGACTATTCTATGGCTTCGAATTCCGTCACTTCGGGCGCCTCTTCGTAGCGAGAGGGGCATTTTAGCATAAGGTTGTCAGCATGGAAACTGCCGTCCGACAACATTTCCCCCTCGACAATAGCCTCGGTAGCCCGGCTGAAATTGCTGGGACGGCTGCCATGAAAACTCACCAGCACCTGCTCACCGGTTTCATCAGTCATGTTGAATTTAAGCATCAAATTGACCGGGTCCCAATCCTCACTCTCCTGCACGACTCCGCCGGAGACGCGGATTTTCTGCCCAGCCAGCGCTGTGGCATCGCTGTTCAACTCGGCGACCGTCATGTAATAGGCGCCGGTGCTGTCGATACTGGTAATCACCAGGGCAATGACGGCGACGAAGATAAGAGCACCACCAATGATAAACTTGATCTTCTTGTTGGGATTTTTGGCGGCTATTTGTGGTTGGGTAATGGCGCTTTCAGTCATGAAGACTCCGTCGGCTGTTCAGACGTGTGTTGTGACAAGGTAGTGACAGTATACCATGTCCTTTTTTACACAACATGATTTTGATCAGTATCCAGCTTAAAGATAACTAAGTATTTGATGAGAACAAAAGGCGCCGTATCAATAGTGAATGGTGAACATTTGATAGCGAACCCTAAGCCTCATCTCCACCCCACACATCATCCTCATCCACATACCCGTCATCCTCCCACGCCTCTACAGTCTCCAAATAGCGTTCATCGATAATCTGCTGTGCCTTTGGCGCTAACGCTTTCACAACATAGACTTCGACTTCTGCGGCAGGCCCCAATGTCAGGCCATAGACATCACTTAGCGCCGCTCCTGATGTGAAAGAGGGAACACCTTCACTCTCAAGCAAGGCTCTGACCAGATTCGCCTCCATGGCGTTGGCAGCGGTGTAGACCACGACCGGCTCCTGGCGATCTCCCCCGTAGACAGTGCGCGATTTGGTGCGTTCTCGTACTCCTTGAAACAGTCCTTGCAGCCACTGGCTTACGATTGTCGTCATAAGCATAGTATAGCATGAACTCTTGGTGAAGACACCAACATATAAGCGTCGGTTCTGTTTTTGGTTGGCATAACCTCCCTTACGTTTCCTGCGCGGTCGCTGCAAACACCAATTTGTGCTAAAATCTGTAGTGTTCAGAGGCTAGTTGAACAGGAAGCCTCCCGCCACATACGCCGGGCAACTTAGTCAATTGCGTGAATCGGCACAACCTTGCGGCCAAATGCTTCAAAACGGGCATTTTCCGCATTCCAAGCAACCGTTGACCGCTACAAATTAGTGCTAAAATCACTCACGATTTCAAGGTACACATCACCAAGTCTACACTATGCACATTGTCCATCGTATCCTAGTATCCCTCGCAACTGCGAGCGCAGCACTGCCCCTCTTTGGTACAGTGATTTTCGCCCAAGCGCCCAACCCCCATAATTTGACACCCACAACAGACGATTGCCCCGCGCCGGCGCCGGTACCCCGAGCGTTACTGGCCGGCGATAGCTGGGCCCAATACATGTGGGACGATGGCACGCACAACGAGGTGTTCGACAAATTCGGCCATGCTGATAAGAGTATGATCAGCCGTTCCACAGCCGACCATCCCGGCCCAGACCTCAGCGCGAAAGAGTACGCTGTTTCAGGAAGTGAAGCACGAGAATTCGTCGATACGGACCACTACCCCTTTCTGCAGAACATGCTCGAGGACCTCATTGGCAACCCTACCATCGATACGGTGGTGCTGAGCATTGGCGGTAACGATGTCTTGGCGGGCAAATCTGACGGTGGCTGGTATAAAGATATGGATATTGATCCTGACGGGATCCAAACAGAGGCGGAATTCTTTGATAGTTTGGAGGCAGATTCTTACACCATTACCGATGCGATTCTGGCAGTTCGTCCTGAACTAAAAGTGATGATCAGCGGTTATGATTATCCCAACTTTGATATTGGTTGGTTATGCGAGCTTTACGACTTTGCCTGCGCAAAACGCGAAGACCTCAGTCTTGATCCAATCAACGATCTCATTACCGATCAGGAGATCAATGCCATGATGATCGGGGTTGAAAACCGGCGTGTTGGCTGGGCTAATGCCAACAATCGCCTCTATTACGATCACTCACTGGGGCTCATGCACCATTTTTATGGTGATGGCGACGCAGGCCCAAATATCTTGCCGCATCCCGGGCAGTTACCCCCCGATTACAGCCCTTTTCCTGGGGGCAACCCTCAGCTCCCCAGCCTCAGGAGCACCTTCCGCAACCCATTTGATCCCATTCATCTCAGCGCCGATGGGTACGAGTACAAAATAACGACTGAGACACTCAACTATTTCTTACCCTTATTCCGGGGATCTCCTAAATTGACGCTTACATCTCAAGGGGGAACGCAGGATGGCTGGAGCAACGGCGCCACGGTCGGGACAGATAGCGTGTATCTAGGTGATGACGGCTCTTTAGCTTATGCCGGGATTCTCTCCTTCGATACAGCCGGGATTCCAGAGCGTGCGATCTTTACCGATGCGAGTCTTTACCTCGTTCGGGAAGCAGGGATCGGCACCAATCCCTTCCAGAGTGGGGCACTCGGTTCTCCCACCCTCGATATCGCCCTGGGAAGCTTTGGTAATCCGCAGGTGGAGGCAAGCGATTTGACTGCGCCTGCCGATTCGACAGATGTCGGGTGTATTTACGGTAGTGCAAAGGATTCCTATTATGCAGTGCGGGCCGATATCACCTCAACAGGCCTTACAGCCATCAACAAAGAGGGTCTCACGCAATTCCGTTTGGCATTTCCTGGCAGTGATGTTGGGAGCAGCGATCGGGTCGAATTCTACACAGGGGATGGTGTTTTGCCGGCACAGGCCCAACGCATGAAGAGCAAAATAATCACTTTTGAGGAGCCCCTGCCAAACGGTACCACATACAAGGTATCTGAGACCATTACAGCCATCGACCACGCCGGTCTGGCCGAGTTTCGTGAGTCTGTTTCACCCTTCTTAGATATCGACTATTGTCTGGCGCCTGATGCCACGACTGTATCGATCAGTCAAAACGAAGGAACGCTGTCGCTCACCTGGCCACCTGCCGCCGATGCTATCGCTTATGAAGTTTGGACTGATGGGGGCAAACCCCTATTTCGAGCCCGGCGTCAGCTGTGAGGCAGATGCCGACTGCACGGTGACTACCGAAACCCAATTTTCTCCAACACCGGGCACGCCTGGTTTTGGGCTGGGAACCTCCTATCTTGTACGAGCCCACAACGACTGCGCAGGTGGGGCCAACTCTGCGGCCTCGAACACGACAGCTGAGTTTGTGTTCGAACTGGCAACAGCTTCAAGTTGAGGTCTTGGACAGTACCTCCTGTCTCAACCGGAAAAACGCTGACATGCCAGACCTAACAGACATCATCCAACGACTGGCGGTCCCCGAGCCCTGGTCTGAGGGGGACAATATCCCCTGGAATGACCCCGATTTCAGCCGGCGTATGCTCAAAGAGCATCTCACACAAGAGCATGATGCTGCCAGCCGCCGCTTTGGAACCATCGACGAGCACGTCGACTGGATTCATGGCACGCTATTACAGAAGAGGCCAAGCCGTATATTGGATTTGGCTTGTGGGCCCGGGCTGTACAGCAATCGGCTGGCGGCGTTAGGGCACACCTGTGTCGGCATCGATTACTCTCCGGCCTCTATTGCCTATGCAAGAGAACAAGCCGCACTGGCGCAAAACAACGTGCAATTTGTCGAACAAGATATACGCATCGCCAGCTATGGCACTGGATATGATCTCGTTATGTTGCTCTTCGGGGAACTCAACATCTTTCGTATCGGCGATGCCGAAAATATATTGCGCAAGGCTCATTCCGCACTCAAACCGGGCGCTTTCGTGCTCCTGGAACCCCACACATTCGAGATAGTAGAGGGGATGGGCAAGGATCCGAGCACCTGGTTTAGTTCCGATGGTGGGCTTTTTTCGGACAGAAAACATATCGTATTGAGCGAGCGTGTTTGGCAAGAATCATCACAAACGACAACAATACGCCACTATATCGTCGATGCTGAGACGGCTGCGGTGACCCGGATGGCACAGAGCTTTCAGGCGTACACCACGGCAGACTATAAAAACATCCTAAACCGTTGCGGCTTTTTAGATGTCAACTTCCATCCCTCGCTTCTGGGGCGTCCTGATCCCAATCAGGCAGATCTTTTCGCGCTCACCGCCCGCAAAGAGAATCAACGATGACTCAAACGGATAAAGCCATTCAAGATTATTATTCTCCCGATTACTTTGCCCAATGTTATGGCTGTGGGCGTCTGAACGCACATGGCCATCATGTCAGGAGCTTTTGGGTCGGTGAGGAAACTGTCTCGACCTTCGTGCCTGAATCCTACCACACAGCTATCCCTGGCTATGTGTATGGCGGGCTGATCGCCTCCATCATCGATTGTCATGGTACCGGCACGGCGGCAGCAGCGGCCTACCGCGCCGCAGGCAGGGAGATGGGCGCCGATCCCCGTCTGCGTTTTCTCACAGCTTCACTTCATGTGGACTACCTGAAACCGACACCCTTGGGGCCGCCGCTTGAACTGAGGGGACAGATCAAAGAGATAAAGGGACGAAAGATCACGGTAGGCATCAGGCTGTCGGCCGAGGGCACGGTCTGTGCCAGGGCTGAATTATTAGCCGTGCAAGTCCCAGAAAAATATATAACAGACCTCATCGGAGATTATATCTGACCGCACTTTTGCTAGCAGACACTTTCCTACTGTGTCACCCTGAGCGGGTCAGACACGCAACTCACACCAATTCAGAACAACAGCAAAGGGTCTTACTTACATGAAACGCGAGATTTTTCGGTGGAATTGCCTCGTGATGAGCGATTTTTCGTTGTTAACGATGCTTCTTCAATGTGAATTGGCTTCTGGACCCCGCTCAGACCTGTCCTGAGTGAAATCGAAGGAATGACATTTCAAAAGGTGTCCGGTAGTGAAACATCACTTTACGTCCACTTGATAACAGCATCTAGTAATTGTTCCCAGACGGCGCTGTGAAAATCAGGCCCCGTTGGGGCAGGTAGCAAGTAGCAGGTCGCAGGTACAACTTCGCTTGCAGACAAGGTTGAACTTGCCACTTGCAACGTG
>PIVW01000114.1 GCA_003353825.1 Chloroflexota bacterium | reverse complement strand
TGCTGCTGACGCTGTGGTTAATTGTGCCGCTGTGGTTACCTTCAACCGTCGTATCATCAGTAGCGGTCACAGTCACCGTGCGGGTCACATCCCAAGTGGTACTGGTGAAGACTAAACTGGTGGCCGAGGTATCAACCTGGCTATCGCTGCTGAGGGTGACGGTCACGTTGGCTGTGGGCTGACTGGTGAGAACCAGCGTGTAGCTGTCGGTGGCCCCGCCCTCGGTCACGCTGGTCGAACCGCCAGACTCGGTCAGGATGATGCCGGGGCTGTCGTTGTCGGTGATGGTGGCGCTGACGACGTTGCCCACGCTGCCGTCAACGGTGAATATCCCGTTGCTGTTGTAGTTGCCATCGCTACTGGCAGCCGTGTGGGTAAGGGTAGCGGTGTGCGGCGACGTTTCGTTGAGCGCATCATCCACAGCGGTGACGGTGATGGTTTGAGCCGTGTCCCAATTGCTGTCGGTAAAGGCCAATTCCAGCGGCGAGTTGCTGCCATCAAGCTGAACTTGGCTGTCGTCAAAGGTGAGGCTGATGGTGACATTGCTGGTTGGTTGGGTGTTGAGTACAGCGGTGTAGGTGTCGCTGCCACCCACCTCGCTGACGCTGACGCTACTGCTGGATTGAACGAGTGTTACACCCGCCGTATCGTTATCAGTGATGGATACTGTAGCGGTATGGGGGGTAGTGAGCTTTGCCCCGCTGGGATTACCTAAGCTGATAGTCAGACTTTCGGCGGGTTCATCAATTTGGTCATCGCTTATAGGAATGGTGAAGGTTATGCTGCTTAGATCTGTGGCGATGGTTAAGATGCCGCTGGTATCAAGATAGTCGCTGCCAGCTTGGGCTGTGTTGTCTGTCGTGGTATAAGCCACGGTAACTTGTCCCAATGGTGCTGGGCTGAGGCTGACGGTGATTACTGCCGTGCCGTCGCCTTCGGCTACACTATAGGCTGCACTGCTTAAGGCTATAGTGGGTAGGGTGACAGACAGACCGATTTCCGCACTGTTGTTGTCCGTATCCGTATCGACGGTGGTGGCAGTGATAGTGACCGTATTGGTCAAGCGAGTTTCGGCAGTTAGACCGGTGCTAATCTGGCCGGTGATGGTGATGATTCCACCCTGGCCGATAGAGACCGCAGAGGTCTTAAAGACCTCTGCGGTCTGGCTGCTGGTGCGAGTAATAACCACGCTACCGCTACTAATGACGCTCTGCACGGTGAAGGTGGGTGCGGGGGGATAATCGGTGATAACCACGCCACTGGCCGTGCCTATGCCAGCATTAGAGAAAACCAGAGTGTAGGTGATGGTATTGCCGGGCATAACTAGACCGGATGGGATGATTGTTTTAGCGATGGCTAGATCAGCGGCAACAACGGTGACGGTTAGCTTGTCTGTATTGCTTCCGCCATCATCATCTTGCACACTGACGGTAACTGTGTAGACCCCCAAACTGGTGTAGAGATGGTTTAGGTTGAAGGTTTTGTCCGGATTCAGGGTGAGTGGTTGAGTACCTGAACCATCATCATAGTCAACCGTACTTACCCAATTGTCGGCCCCAGGGTCGGTGAAGATGCCGGTATGGGCAAACGTGGTACCCAAACTGATGATGGCATCCGGCCCGGCATCAACGATTGGGGCAACGTTCAAAACGGTGACTACAAAATTATCTGTGTCTCTACCGCCGTCGTCGTCGGTGACTTCCAAGGTACCCGAATAGCTGCCCTCATCAGCATAGGCGTGGGTTGGGGCAAGGCTACCAATAGCGATAGAACTATCGCCAAAGTCCCATACAATAGTGTGGCTATCGCTGCTGCCTGGATCGGTAAAAGTACCATTGAAGGTAATAAGATCGCCCTCAGACACGTTGTGGTCCGGTCCGGCATTGACAACTGGGTTGGTATTAGAGACGGTGACGGTTAGGGTATCGCTGTCGGTCAGACCGCCGTTGTCGGTGATGGTTAGGGTGACGGTGAAGATACCGTTGTCGGGGTAGACATAGCTGGGCGTAAGCACGTCGGTAGCGGTGATCCCAGCGCCAAAGTTCCAGGCAATGTTATGGGTATCGCCGTTGTTGGGGTCGCTGAAGCTGCCGCTAAAGTTAACTATGTCGCCTTCAGCAACGCTCTGGTTGCTACCCGCCTCGACCACAGGAGCTATGTTGCTGATGGTCACAGTAATGACGGCCCGGTTGTTGATTGTATCACTATCAACTGTGCTGCTGGTGATGGTGACCAGGTTGGTGACTTCAAGGCCACCGTTCAACCCGTCGGTAATAACCCCTGTAATGGTGATTACCCCACTGGTGTTAGGAGCCAAATCCTGGACATCCCAAACGTAACTCAGGCTACCACTAGCCGTGATAACCACATTGTTGTCAAACCCGCTTGGGTCTATTTCAACAGGGATAATATCCGTAACCACCACCTCAGTAGCCGGATAAAGCATACTATTGTTGGTAAAGGTCAGGGTGTAAGTAATGGTTTCACCAGGACCAGCACTGTCCGGGCTAACAGACTTGCTGATTTGCAGGTCAATCTCCCGGCTGTAGGGCGACTCGTCGTAGCCGATATCGAAACCGTTGCCCTGGGTGCGAGGGTCGCTTTCAAAGTCAGTTGTAACACCCGCATCCGTGCCGGTGTCGATGGCCGCGCTGCCTGCGGTTAGATGGTAATCGTCGCCGTCCGGATTGGTGAATTTGGGATCGCCGCTTGTACTGTTAACCCCGCTACTGATAGCGCCGGATAGGTTGGTGGTGTTATCGAAGAAAAGGTTGTAATCCTGGTAGACGGCGCCGCCATTACGCTTGATGCCCACGGTGTGGCTGGCAATAATTGTATTGGTGATGCTGACCGTGCCATTATTGACATAGATAGCCTGTGCAGCGGCAATGCTTGAACTGGCAATGGTGGTATGCAGAAGCTCGACTGTGCCAGATGAGCCTAAATAGAGCGCAGCCCCACTAGGGGCGGTATTGCCGGAAAACAGAGCGTTAACAATACGTCCATTGCTGCTAAAGCGATGAGATAGCCCCCCACCGTTGTAGGTTGCTGTGTTGCTGATGAATATGGTGTTGGTCATAGTTAGCGCCTTCTCTGCTCGCAGCCCACCGCCATATCGGGCTGCATTACGTTCAAAGCGGCCCCCTATCAGGGTGGCTGGGCCAAACGCGGCCAAGCCACCACTGACACCACCAGCGGTGTTACTTATAAACTCGGTATTGATTAAGAGCAAGGTGTTGGCTGCCAATCCACCGCCGCGACAATTGAAATCGGTGCAACGGTTATTTTCGAAGCGACCACCGGTCAGCGTGGCGTTGTTATTGGCTAACACCCCGCCCCCATAATCGGAGGAGGTGTTATTGATGATGATTGTGCCACTCAAGGTTAAAGAGCCAAATGCAATAAGCCCACCACCCAAATCTCTCGCTTTATTACCCTCGAAGCGACCGCCGATAAGCGTTGTATTAAAGGCACGCGCTCCACCACCGGAGCCTAAAATAGCTGTGTTACTGATGAATTGAGTATTGGTGGCGATAAGTGTATCAGCAACGTACAGTCCACCGCCATGAGACGCGGTATTGCGCTCAAAACGGCTGTTGTTTAACGTTACTTGGCTTAAAGTGCGTACGCCTCCACCATACCAAATTGCCGTGTTACTGATAAACTTGGTGTTGGTTAAGATCAGGGGACTGGCAGTATATAATCCACCCCCTTCGCTAGCGCTACTATTGCTGAGAACCTGGCTATCAACCAAAGTCAGGACAGTTTGTGCAAATAGCCCACCCCCGTATTTAGCGGTGTTGTTAAAGACCCGAACAGCACTAAAGGTTGCCGTAACTGTGCTGGCTATGTACACCCCACCCCCAACATCATTTCCAAAAAAGCCGCCCAATCCGCTTGCATCACCATTTGTCAGGCTCAAATTTTCCACAGTTATAAGGCCAGTGCCGGTGATATAGAGCGCCCGCCCATTCTCCTCGGCATCCAGAATAGTTGGGTAGGCCTCGGGGTTGGAGGCAGCCCAGTTGGTGGTGTAGCCGCCGCGCAGGGTCAGCGATTTGCTGATATAGACGCTCTGGGTCAAGCCGCTGCGTTGCTCTACAGCGGGGCAGTAGCCGGCAATCTTGATGGTGTCGCCGTCACTGGCCGTGTCTACGGCCTGCTGGACGGCCTGAGCGGTATCGCTGCTGTAGGTGATGGTTGGGCTGCCCTCGATTTGGGCAAAGCAGGTGGGTATGATGACGGCCAGACCGGCCTCCGCGCTGTTGTTGCCGGTATCCACATCCGGCGTAGCGCCGGTGATGGTAGCCATGTTGGTAATGTGACCGCTGCTGCTTAGGCCGGAACTGATCTGCCCGGTGATGGTGATGATGCCACCCTGGCCTGACGAGACCGTAGAGGTTGCGTTTGCGATGGCAAACGTCAAAACCGCTGCGGTTTGGCTGCTGGTGCGGGTAATGACCACGCTACCACTGCTAATGACGCTTTGCACGGTGAAGGTGGGCGCGGGGAGATAATCGGTGATGACCACGCCGCTGGCTGTGCCAAAGCCGGTGTTGGAGAAGGTCAAGGTGTAGGTGATGGTTTGGCCGGGTAAAACCGGGCCAACCGGCGTAACCGTTTTGCTAATAACCAGATCAGCCGTGACAATGGTGATGGTAAAGACATCCCGCACCACGCCCCGGTCGTGGATAAAGATGTCGGCATTGGTGTCGTTGGTGTCGTTATCGACCAGGGTGCTGACATTAGAGTTGAAGGCCACGTAGCGTCCATCGGCTGAGATGGACGGTTCATAGGAGCCACCACTCCCCTGCGCTCCATTACTGTGGCGCGAAACCAGTTCGGTCTCTCCCGTCTGCCGGTCGTGGACAAAGATGTCTTCATTGGTGCCGTTGGTGTCGTTATCGACCAGGGCGCTGACATAAGAGCGGAAGGCCACGTAGCGCCCATCGGCTGAGATGGACGGGTAGTAGGAGCTACCACTCCCCTGCGCTCCATTACTGTGGCGCGACACCAGTTCGGTCTCTCCCGTCTGCCGGTCGTGGACAAAGATGTCGGCATTGGCGCCGTTGGTATCGTTATCGACCAGGGCGCTGACATTAGAGTAGAAGGCCACGTAGCGCCCATCGGCCGAGATGGACGGGGCGAAGGAGCCACCACTCCCCTGGGTTCCATTACTGTGGCGAGACACCAGTTCGGTCTCTCCCGTCTGCCGGTCGTGGACAAAGATGTCGATATTGGCGATGTTAGTGTCGTTATCGACCAGGACGCTGACAGAAGAGTTGAAGGCCACGTAGCGTCCATCGGCTGAGATGGACGGTTGGAGGGAGTCACCACTCCCCTGGGTTCCATTACTGTGGCGCGACACCAGTTCGGTCTCTCCCGTCTGCCGGTCGTGGACAAAGATGTCGATATTGGCGCCGTTGGTATCGTTATCGACCAGGGTGCTGACATCAGAGCGGAAGGCCACGTAGCGTCCATCGGCTGAGATGGACGGGTTGAAGGAGTCACCACTCCCCTGGGTTCCATTACTGTGGCGAGACACCAGTTCGGTCTCTCCCGTCTGCCGGTCATGGACAAAGATGTCGTAATTGGTGCCGTTAGTGTCGTTATCGACCAGGGCGCTGACAGAAGAGTAGAAGGCCACGTAGCGTCCATCGGCTGAGATGGACGGTTCATAGGAGCCACCACTCCCCTGCGCTCCATTACTGTGGCGCGAAACCAGTTCGGTCTCTCCCGTCTGCCGGTTGTGGACAAAGATGTCGGCATTGGTGCCGTTGGTGTCGTTATCGACCAGGGTGCTGACATAAGAGCGGAAGGCCACGTAGCGTCCATCGGCTGAGATGGACGGGTTGACGGAGTTACCACTCCCCTGGGTTCCATTACTGTGGCGCGAAACTAGATGGGTAGCGTCCAGATCGTCGGAGGCGGTGAAGGTGAAGGGGTCGGTACCGGTGAAGCTGCCGGTGTGGGCGTAGCTGAGGCGGTTGTTGTCGATATCGTCCTGGGTAAAGGTGGAGCCGGTAGCCAGCGGGGAGCCGCTCAGACGCAGTTCGCCCTGGCTGGGCGTGACCCAGACGGTATAAGTAATCAGGGCCGGGCCGCTTTCGGGGTCGGTCACTTGCAGCATGGCCGGGTTGATGGTGGCTGTGCTGCCCAGAGTCAGGGTCAGGCCGGTGTTGGCGGTCAGGGTGGGGGGCTGGTTGTAAACAATGACCGCCAGGTCGATGGCGCTGCTGTTGTTGCTGAGGTTGATCTCCTCGTCGCTGCCGCTGATGGTGGCCGTGTTCGACAAGCTCAGGCTGGCCGCCAGACTCGGATCGATTTGGCCGCTGATAGTGATAACCCCGCCTTCGCCCGGCGAGAGATCCTCGACCTGCCAGGTGTAGCTAACGCTACCGGTGGGGGTGATGCTCAAACCTGACAGGTTTTCAAAACCTGTCAGGTTTACTTCGGACGGCACTACGTCGGTAATGACCACCCCGCTGGCCGTAAGACTGCCAGCGTTGCTAAAGGTCAGAGTGTAGGTAATGGTTTGGCCGGCAACCAGCAGGCCGGTGGGCGTAACAGATTTGCTGATCGCCAGATCCGGGGCGACCTGATTCAGATAGACCACGTTCTGTTGGTCTCGATTCCCGACCGCCAGGTCGAGGTCGCCATCCCCGTCCACATCGCCCAAGGCCACCCTATACGTCCCATCACTGCCCGGACCAAAGGCGCGGGTAGTGGTGTCGAAGGTACCATCGCCGTCGTTCAGATAGATTGCGTTCTGTTGGTTCCAGTTCCCGACAGCCAGGTCGAGGTCGCCATCTCCGTCCACATCGCCCAAGGCCACACTCCACGTCTGATCAATGCCAGAGCCAAAGTTGTAGTCTGTGGTGTCAAAGGTGCCGTCGCCATCGTTTAGATAGATTACGTTCTGTGTCCAGTTCCCAACCGCCAAATCGAGGTCGCCATCTCCATCCACATCGCCCAAGGCCACACTCTGCGTACCATCACTGTCCGGGAAGGTATAGGCAGGGGTATCAAAGACACCATTGCCGTTGTTCAGATAGATTACGTTCTGTTGGGTATCATTCCCAACCGCCAAATCGAGATCGCCATCCCCGTCCACATCGCCCAAGGTCACACTATACGTCTGATCACTGCTCGGGAAGGTATAGGCCGTGGTGTTAAAGATGCCAGTGCCATCGTTTAGATAGACTTTGTTCTGTTGGTTATAATTCCCAACCGCCAAATCGAGGTCGCCATCCCCATCCACATCGCCATAAGCCACACTTTGCGTATTATCAGTGCCCAGACCAAAGGTGTGGGTAATAGTGTCGAAGGTACCAGCGCCATTGTTCAGATAGACCACGTTCTGTTGGGCGTAGTTCCCAACCGCTAAATCGAGGTCGCCATCCCCATCCACATCGCCATAGGTCACACTTTGCGTATTATCAGTACCCAGACCAAAGGTGTGGGTAATAGTGTCGAAGGTACCATCGCCATCGTTCAGATAGACCACGTTCTGTTGGTTATAGTTCCCGACAGCGAGGTCGAGGTCGCCATCCCCGTCCACATCGCCATAAGCCACACTTTTCGTACTATCACTGCCCGGGCCAAAGTCGTGGCTGGCCTCATCGAAGACGGCCGGCCCAACCCCGGTAGCCGCGCGGAACTGCCAGACGTAAGGGGCAATGGACGTGCCGCCGTTATCCAAAACCCCGGTGCTGACACTGGTTTGAACCAACTCGCCGGGGTGGAAATTATTGGTCGGATCAAAGATGATACTGCCAAAGGTGTGATTGCCGTCCATCGTCCCTTGGAAACCACCGTGAACAAAGAGGGTTTGAGTAGTAACCGTACTCTGGCTAATGGTCCCGCTCAAGGTCACGGTCAGGTTGCTGGTGACGGTGGCCGTGTGGCTGTTGGTGGCCGGGGCTACGGACGTAACCGCTACCTGGTTCAGCCAGATTTTGTTGGCCTGACCGCTGCCACTGGTGCTGTAATTAGCCACAAAGGCATCCAGATCACCATCATTGTCCAGATCGCCCAGAGCTACACCTATACTGTTCGTCGTGCCCAGGCTATTGCCGCTGTCGGAGAAGTTACCCGCCCCATCATTCAGCCAGACGGTGTCGGGCTGCCCGGCATAGTTGGTCACAAAGATATCCAAATCACCGTCGCTATCCACATCGCCCAGAGCAATCTCTTCGCTATTTGAACTGGGCAAGCTATCACCCGTCGAGAAGGTGCCGGCACCATTGTTGAGCCAAATTTGATTAGGTTGGCCATAATTGCTATCCACAATATCCAGCGCCCCGTCGCCGTTCAGGTCGCCCAGAGCCAGATATTGAGTACTCGAAAAAGCCAGGGGTTGCCCGCTATTGATGAAGCTGCCTGTTCCGTCATTGAACCAAACCTGATTGCTGGCCGGCCCTCGGCCAACAACAATATCCAGGTCGCCATCCCCATTGACATCCCCCAGGGCTATGCCAGACCCGCTACCAATATTAATTGCCAGGGCCTGGCCGGCAGAGAAGGTGCCTGTCCCATCATTGAGCCAAATCCTGTCATTCTGGCCATAGGTGCCGGCCAGGACATCCAGATCGCCATCGCCATCTACATCGCCCAGAGCAATACGGTTGGTGGCAGACAGACCCAGAGTTTGGCCGCTGTCGGTGAAGCTGCCCGCGCCATTATTGAACCAGACCTTGTCAGCTTGATTGTAGTTAGCCACAAAGGCATCCAGGTCGCCATCGCTATCCAGATCGCCCAGGGCCACATGTTGGGTATCTGAATTATCAAAACTTTGCCCGACGGAAAAGCTGCCCGCGCCGTTATTGAGCCAAACTTGGTTACTTTGGCTACCGATATTACTCCTATTAGCGGCCAAGGCATCCAGGTCGCCATCACCGTCCAGGTCGCCTAAAGCAATGCCCACCGTTCGGGAGACATTCAACGTCAACCCGCTATCCACAAAGAAGCCGCTGCCGCCGCCCACCGAAGCGTGGAACTGCCAGCTATGGGGAACCAGTAAATCACCACTGCTGTTCTGAACCCCGGAACTGGCCGTAGCCATCATCACCTCGCCCGGCTTATAGCTTAGGGTCGGGTTGAACTCCAGGCTGTTGGCATTGGGGAAGCTGTAGCTGCCGCTGTAGACGCCGGTCTGCTGGCCGCGCAGGGTAAAGGTGGCTGTGCTGACGCTGCCAGTATTCAGGACACTATCGAAGGTGGCGGTCACGTTGCGGGTGACGGGCACATCCAGGCTGTTGCTGATTGGATCGGTGGCGGTCAGGTAGAAGCGCTCGAGTTCGTAAGCCCCAATATCGCAGCCAAAACCCTGGGACCGGCTGATACCGCGCTGGTCGGTGGCCGGGCAGGTGCTGCTGCCACCCGCATCCAAGGCCGGGCTGCCAAACGGCAGGGCGTGGGTTTGGGTGTCGCCGCCGTTATCGGCCAGGGGACCAAGAAGCGGGTCGGTGTTGGGAATATCGCCGCTGGCGGCTAGACCGCAACTGTTGTCGCTGTCCATATTGTAGCCGGTGGAAATGATGGTTCCGGCGGCGCAGTCAACGTTGCTGTTGTAAGCCAGCAAGCTATTGGCCAGATTGATTGTGCTGCTGTTGGCCGGAAAGATACCGCCGCCGTCTAGGGAGGTATTGCTGGCTACGGTGGTCTGGGTCAAACTGGCCGTGCCGATGCGCAGGTAGATACCCCCGCCCCGGCCGGTAGCATTGTTGCCGCTTACTGTGGTGTTGAGCAGCGACAACGAAGCCGGAGCCTGGTAGGTATAAAGACCGCCGCCGCGGCCGGGGGTTGTGTTATGGCTGACGGTACTATTCTCCAAAGTGACTTTGGCATCGTAGTTGTAGATACCGCCACCGCGGGAGGTGGCTGTGTTGGAGCTGACGGTACTTTGAACCAGCGACACCAACCCGCCTCCGGTGTAGTTATAGATACCACCGCCATAAAAACTGGCGGCCCGGTTATCGACCACCCGGCTTTTGACCAGCCAGACCGTGCCGGTATTGTTATAAAGACCGCCTCCAGAGTGAGCCGTATTGCCGGCAATAGTGGTGTTGGTCAGCGCCATCGTGCCTGAATAATTGACAACGCCGCCGCCATAGCTGGCCGGGGTCGAGTTGCTGGTGACCGTGGTGCCGGTCAGGCTGGCCGTGCCGGTGTAATTGTAAAAGCCGCCGCCCCGAACGGCGGTGTTGCTGATGACGTCAGCCCCGGCCAGGGTAGCCGTACCCGTGTTGTTATAAAGACCGCCGCCGTTGTAGGCCGTGTTGCTAAAGACCTGTCCGCCGCTCCACACGCCCAGGCCTTGGTTGACGTACACCCCACCGCCGTCGCCAATATTATCGCTATCGCTATCGGCGATGTTATAACCCACGGTTCCGGCCGTTTGGGTAAAGACGGCGTTGGTATCATCCACATAAACACCGCCGCCGTGCCGCCCGGCACTGTTGGATACAATCTGACCGCCGTTAAGCAGAACCGCGCTGGTAGCCCCGCCGGAGTTGATAAAGACGCCGCCGCCATCGGTGATGACGTTGTTGTTGCTAATGACGCTGCCCGGCCCAATAGTGACCAGGCTACCAACCCACAGCCCGCCGCCGTAGTTGGCCGTGTTGCCGCCGATACCGGTATTGACCAGGTTGACCTGACTGCCGTTGACCAACAGGCCGCCGCCGCCGCCGCTAAAGTCGCCGGAGCCGCCGCCTGCTACCGCGTCACCGCTGGTCAGGGTCAGGTTACGCAAAGTGACGCTAATAGTGCCGCTGATGACCAGGACTCGCCCGCTGCCCCCAGCGTTCAGGATGGTCGGGTTGTTGGGGTCGGCTATGCTGAAGCCGCTGTCGTAGCCGCCCTCGATGGTCAAGTTTTTGGCGATGTAGCCGATTTGGGTCAGTCCGGCAATGGTTTGAGGTGTGTCGGGCAGCGAACCACCGACTACCTTGACCGTATCGCCGCTGCCGGCCGCATCAATGGCCGTTTGCAGGGTCGGGTAGTTGCCCCCGTTTACCTGGGCCACGAACGGCCCGGCGATCAGGGCTGCCGAGACGCTGTTGTCGCCGGGGTTGCCCTCGGTGATGGTGGGGGTCAGGGTGATGATGGCCGTATTGGTCAAGGTGGTCTCGACTGCCAGACTGGGGCTAATCTGGCCGGTGATGGTGATCATGCCACCCTGGCCGAATGAAACCGCAGAGGTCTCAAAGACCTCTGCGGTTTGGTAGCTGGTGCGGGTAATGACCACATCGCCGCTGCTGATGACGCTTTGCACGGTAAAGGTTGGCGCGGGCAGGTAGTCGGTGATGACCACGCCAGTGGCGGTCAGATCGCCGTTGTTGGCAAAGCTGAGGGTGTAGGTGATGGTCTGGCCGGATGAAGCTGTGGCGGCATTGACCGTTTTTGAAATCGAGAGGGCGGCGGCGGGATTGATGGTCAGGGTGGTGACGGCCGTATCGGTCAGGCCGGTCGAGTCGGTCACGATCACACCGATGGGATTGGTCTGGCCAGTGGGCAGGCTGCTTAACAGCGCCCCCCAGGGCACGATTGTGCTTGCGCCGGTGACGTCATCGAACTGGTTGTCGTCGTCCAAATCCCAGGCCGCGCTCAGGGTATCGCCGCAGCCGCTGTTTGGATCGTCCGCGCTGCCTTGCAGGGTCAAAGATTGCCCTTGACTAATGGTGTATGGCCCCCCCCCGGCGGCGACCGGCGGGGTGTCGGGCGGGGTGTTGACGGTGACATTGACGGTACCGGTATCACTTTGCCCCTGGTCGTCGGTGACGCGCAGGGTGACATTGTATGTATTAGGCGTGGCATAGCTGTAGACAAAGGTGTCCGTGATGTAGGCGCTTTGAAAGTCCGGCGTACCGGCAAATTCCCACCACAGGCCGTTTGTGCTATCGACATCCCACTCGAACGAAACCAGGTCCCGATCCGGCATCAAGTCAAATGAGGCGCTGTGGCTGAAGGTTACTTTTCTCTCTTCACCGGCATAGCAGTTATCGACGACCACATCGGGCTGGGCCTCGGCCATTGCCACAGGGCCGGGGTTGGGAGTCAGAGCCAGGCCGGCCAGGGCAGTACTCCAGAATGGGGCATACCTGCACGTATGATTCGTTCTGGTGCAGTAAGCTTGCTGTACCTTACCAAATTGGGAATAATCTCCGGTATTACGAGACTGTGCCCGGACAAAATAGGTGTTAAACTCGCGCTTCCAGAAATACCTATTGAAATTGTCCGGATTGAGAACAAAGGTTAATTCAGGGCTACCGACCCGGTAACCTGTCGCATGCCGGAACAGAGCGTAGGTGTTGCCACAAGCGGTTTGGTTATACACGCCATTTGTACTGCCACACAGATAATCGCCATTTTGCCACAAACCATCGAGCCAGCCGAACATGTCTTGCTTGTTTATAGCTTTCCACGTTCTGCCGGTGTAATTCAGCATATTGTCATACATTGTGCGGAGTTGAGCGCGGGTGTAACCAGATTCATTTGGGAAAGGTAGCAGGCCGTCAGAGGGGAATGTGTGTATCCCCAGCCACCTGGCCCAGCCAATGGCCCCGCCGGTTTCTTGTAAAGAGGAACCTGTGTAGTCTGTGAACCGACGTACACCGCCATCAGAGTACTGCCCGCTGATCAAGACATTGGCCACCCGGTATTTGTGATGATTGGTCACAAATATCCCATAAGGGCCACCGTACTGTTCGGCCAGCATAAATCCCAGCCCAGTCCAATTAACACTGTCTATAATTGACCGGTACCAACTACCATTAGTCGCATCATAATACCAGCCTCCCAGACCAGTATCACCATCAATTTGAGCATAACCCAGCCAGTCGATACGCTGCTGGATATACCATTCCCAGCTTTGTCCTATATGGGTCCCGTCTTGCACAGTTGTACCAGCCAGGGCCGGCAAGGCCTGGGCCAGTGCCGCCAGGGTGGCCCCGTTAAAGGCTGTCCATCCACCATCTATCAGACGTTCGCTACTATTATAGATGCCCTGATTGTCCGTGGTTCCGGCAATTCGGGGGCAATTAATCACCGGGCCATTGGGTGGGGTATAACCACATTCGGTACTTTCTTCGCCAGCCACCAGAGTTACATTGGTTGGGCCTAACTGCGATGTAAAATAATTTACTAGCCGGATAGTAGTTTCGGCGTAAGGGTCGTCATTCCAGCGGCGGTCGTTGTCAGTGTCCCAGCCGGCGGGACGGGACCCAATAAGGGTGCCGGGCGGGTAGGCCGGCA
>PIVW01001318.1 GCA_003353825.1 Chloroflexota bacterium | reverse complement strand
AAGGAAAACATTGCACCGAAAAAACATGCCCACGTATTTATAGTATCAGCTCGGTGTGGAGAGGAGGCGATACGGGACGATGATGGCGGTCGTATCATGACCACAACTACTTGATGACGGCCGAAAAAGATGGCAGCCGAAAGCCGTGTGATGAGGCCACACCGCAGCCCCACACACGCCGCCGCCGCCCAAACCAACGCTAAATATTGATCATATAGGTCCTGTTGATGATCCTGACGCAGGGGTTAGGCGGTCGGCGGCGTCTAGAGGGCCATTACAGGCAGATAGCTAAGCAACCAGGCTAAGGACAGCAGAGACCAGCAAGGGTTTGGATTTTGGATTTTGGATGCGGGAAAGGACCGGGGAAACCCGTGCAGGGATATCGGGGGCGGCCTCCCATGCCCGTAAATTCGAAATACCAAAGAGCAGAGGAAGATAGACACGAATAAACAAGCAAGAAGGCAACGGCTGCACATGCGTATGCACACTGCAGCAAAAGAACTCCATCATAATATCACCAGCATCGCACCATAAACAACAACGACGACGACGGTGACGACGACAACAACAAGGGGCGGTGGCATCAAAGGTTAGTTATCATTATTATTCTTGTTACTTCGGCAAAAGAAGAGGAGGAGGATGAGGAAGCAGAAGAGAAGTCTGGATGTAATGTGTTTGATAAAGTTAATGGCCTTCGGGTCGCCCTCTGCTTTGGTGGTTGCAGGGTGCTCGGCTGCATCAATAGTTGTGGTTTTCATGGTGTGCGAAT
>PIVW01000113.1 GCA_003353825.1 Chloroflexota bacterium | reverse complement strand
TACTAGGGTAGTTCATTCCTCAGCCGATGTGTAACATGCGCTTGACTAATACAGAAATTGTACATCTTCTATTGCAATACTGAATGGTGTCCTATCAGTTAATATGTAACCATCACCAAATCCCAGTTTACGAAGTGTTTGTATCAGTTTGCGGCGCTTGATCGGGCCAAAGGGTGGCATCAGGCCGGCTCAAGAGCAAGGGTTAAATTGATACCGTCGATGACAGGCAACGAATGCCCCAGGTGAAAGCCAAGGATGATCCAATCTTCCAGAACTTCCTGTAGTTGTGCTCGGCATGTTTCCAATGTTTCGGAGTTGGCATACACGCCCTGAATGCCGGGAATCTCGGCATAGAAAGTTCCATCATCCAATAATTCGTAATGGGCCCTTGCCATGGCGTGTTGGATGTATAGTGTCAGCATCAGATTTACTCCTGTCTCGGCAACCAACAGAGGGCTCGAATATCAAGCAATATGAACACGTACGTCCTCATTATACACGGCCTGTTTCTGCCGGGGAAGTCTGGTCAAGTTCATTTCAAAAAAAGGGACGGTCACTCGGTCGGCGGTCTGAAGGCAGAGGGCGGAGAGCGGGGGTCAGAAATCGGAAGTCGGGCGGGCGGCAAGAGACCCTTGGGGTTTGGGTGCTGACGCTGGCCAGATCGTAATTCTCTGCTGTGGGCGGGGCGAGCAATTCCCAGAACGTTGGTTTCTCTCGATGCGATTTCCCGACATGAGCCGGTCACTCACGCAAGATTGTACACCCGGAATTCCTCGCCCTTACGGATGTTGGTATCGATTTTGAGCTAAGGGTCACTTTGCTATCAAGGCGAGGAATTTCCCATCGGGACGGGCTTCGATGTTTTCGACCTCCAGGGCCAGGCGGATGGCTTCCCGACCAGCGCCAAACTGCTCCGGATCAACCGTGATGATCGTCAGCCAACGTGTAGAGCGTCCCCACGGCGCCTCGGGCATGAAACGGATGCCGGGCAGGTCGGCCAGGGCTTGTTGGTAGTACTGGATAGGCAGTCGCATCTTCTGCCAAACGCAGCAGCGTAGCCCGCACCCGCTCCTGCTCTGGACGAGACAACCGTCGCAGATAGTGAAGCACCCGGCGGTGGACAACGATTTTACTCACTGAATGGCGTCGAGATCAACATAGGCGTCATAATTTTTCGTCGCCCGATCACGTTGCGCTTGACGCAGATCAGCGATCACTTCTTCGTTCAAATCCAACCCCAGCATTTCGCCAATTTGCTGATACTGTTCCCAAGAGATGATAACTTTCTGCGGTCGTCCTTGTTCATCGACAACGACCTTCTTTTGAATGTCTAACATTAGATTTCTCTTTTCTCTACCGGACACTTCTAGAAACTGTCTTTCCTTCGATTTCACTCAGGA
This sequence comes from Chloroflexota bacterium, assembly GCA_003353825.1. The sequence goes on along the minus strand of PIVW01000113.1, from coordinate 11,877 downwards.
CAGGTCTGAGCGGGTTTTCGAAGCCAGCACACATCAAAAGACACGGACTTTGGTGCTGAAACATCGTTCATGAGGCCGACATTAGCGAAGAATCTGGCGATTCACGTGCCGCGAGACCCTTCACTGGTGTTTCGTGATCATGTGAGTTGTGTGCTTGGCCCGTTCAGGGTGACACAATAGAAAAGTGTCCGTTAGTGAATTTCTCTTTTAGGCATGGTTCATTCTGAGTACTTGTCCCCTTTACAATTTTTGTAGTGGATCAGAATTGACTGATACCTTAAGCTGGTTGCATTGATGAACTTTCAATCTGTTTGTTTTCGGCGACTTGGATGGCTTTGAAGCCACGAAATCAAGTGTTTAGCCATCAGGCTATCAGCTTTTTGGATGATAAATTCGAAGTTCGATTAAGCGTCAGTCAAAAATAGCCACTACCACAATTTTGGCGTTTCCACGAACCGAATGGAATTCGTCGCTGAAAATACGAAGGCCCCTCAGGGCCTGGTTTGCCAGCAGGCGAGCGCCTGAGGGCGAGAGCGCCCAACCAAGGGCGAGAGCGCCCAACCAAGGGCGCTTTGTACTTTCAGCCAGGGATTCTTGGTATATGATGCCATAATTGTGAAGATCGATTTCTAGCGTAATGAACCACGCCAGAAATGCCAACACCATCGCCGCACAGGCTGCTAGAGTAAGGTACGTCGAGCCAGGTCATCTGTATGGGCGGCAATGTCATCTAGCAGAGTCTGATCGAAGAGCACCTCTCCCGTTTCTACATCTACATCTATCTCGCCTACCTTTCCAATTGGGCCGGTAGTCGGAAACCCAAGCCATACGGGCACCCGCCAGTAGAGACGATCCGCTACCACCAGCGTGGGTGCGTCGCCACATAGCAAGTTACTGACTCGATCTAGCATGAGTTTGCTTACTTTGCGCTGGGCGGTGAAGGAAGTGACGTGGATCTGCGTCCGCAATCTGATATGGATTTCCAGGTCGGCTGATGTCGGAAGTATGGGTGCTTGTAATTCGACAGTTGTCACCTATCTTGTCTCCTATGGCGCGATGTCACTGCGTTAATTGTACCGCTGATCTGCCTGCATATCAAGTTAACTACTGTAGAGGGGTGCGTTCGAGCAATTACTACCTTGGAGGCTATACAATGACCTACTCCATCTCATCCCTGATAGGCCGAGAAGGGACAGGCACCACGGATGCGGCGAGGGGCTGCGGTTCTTAGGGCCGTTCTGCCCCTCGCCTCAGACCCATCACCGACCCGCCAACAGGCTGACATTCAGGAACCAAGGCCTTGCAACTTGGCCATCATGGCGGACGGCGGACGCGAGTTCATCGATCGCTTCATCCAGGCAGTCGGGCACGACACTGCAGAGACCGAGGGCCAGAGAACTCGACACGGAACAGGGATTAGTGCTGACTGAGAGAAGTCCGAATACGGCGGCGGAGAGCGCGGTAGCCGGTGCGGGCCAGGTCGCCGGCGATGTCGAGCCAGCGGTAGGGATAGGTGAGGGGTAGGAGCAGGGGATGGGCAGGCTTGTAACGGTAACGCATGTATTTTGTATCCGGAGCGATCATACGAGCTACAAAATGCAATTTTCCGCGAAAAGACTTGGTGCGAATTGCTTCGAATACACTGATAGCGCGGGTCCTATCTTTCTCAGCCAGGCGACTTACAGAGGTATAACCACTAAGTCGACTTGGATCTTGCTTCAACCAGTCTCGGACTTCGCCAGGAAAGGGGGTGTTAAAAGTCGCAGCTGTGTTTATTAGCGTGGCGTGCAGAGCAGCTTCCCACCCTAGGCGATGTGCTTTCTGCACAAGTTCTGCACAATCGATATCGTTTCCACGCTTTCGCCATAGGAGATCAATGTCATAAATCCAGATCAGTATGGCCTGCTGTTCACCATGTTGTTGCATGAGATGGGCAGACGAGTGTAAAAGCTGAGCCGTTGGATTGAATACCTGCGCACATCCTTTCCACAACAGTAAGGGCTCGGAATTTTGCCAAAACCACTCATTAGCCGATAGCGTATTCTGCACGGACAACCTGGGTAAGGTATGATGAAGCTCAATCCGCAGTGGAGGACTGGTGTTTGGACTAGTCACACCGAAATGATGCAGGTGAATATCTCCAAAGCCCGGTGCGAGTTCGACGATTTGGGTCTGATACCCACGTTGGAGGAGCCGATCAACCATTCGATCAAAATCACTGGGCGCGATCAGCAAATCCAGATCATTCATGGGCCGCAAGGCGGGATCTGGATAGAGCGACAAAGCCAGGGCGATCCCTTTGAGCAAAATTACGGGGATGGCCGGTTCCTCTGCCAGAATTGCTAAAAGTGTAGCCGTCTCTGATTTACGCTGCAGCCAGGAAGCGGTACTTTCGGCATAGGCGGCGGCGAGATGGGTGCGTATGCCGGGTGGCAAGGGCTGATCGGCCAATTCCCGGTATGCCAGTGGCGTCAGTCGATTGGCGTCGAGCCAGGCCAGCCAGGCGGGATAGGCCAGGGGATCAGTAGGAGGGGTGAAAGAAAACAAGGTGTCAGGATGAAACGGGCTGGAATTAAGGGATCAGGGGCCGGCAAACTGGCAAGCATAGTCTGGCGGCCATCTTGGCGGGCAACGGACACGAGTTCAGCAATCGCTTCATCCAGGCAGTCGGGGACGAACGTCTTGCCAGCACGCAGGACCAGGGAGGTCAGCAGCGCCAGTCGGGGCGACTATCAATCAGCACCGGCTTGACGTCGAAATAGCGCACGACTTCGGCCGTAGCAGCGAAGTTGTACAGAAAGAAATGATTGGCGCATGGCAGTGAAGATGACGGTCTCAACTTTTCAACAATGCGGTGAAGTCATCTCGTGAGAGTTCAATATCACGCAAAATGCTGCGCATCAGGCCTCTACCCAGGTCTTCGCCTGCCTGTATGATAGGGCACAACTGTTGCGCGCCCATCAGGATGACGGTAAAACAAATGACCTTCCTTCCGCCGCACGAGTACAAATCCCAGTGATTCTAAAACCTGGCACATTTTGCGGGGTGAGAGGGTAGGTAAACGACTCATGCGCTAAGCTCGATCTGTTGCACGCCAATAAAACGCATGGGTGACTCAGCGGGATCCTCGACCTCCAGACAAAGGGCAATGGCCTCACGAATCCTGGGTAAAAGCTCCTCCAAGGTTCTGGCCTGGGTGTGACAGCCCCGCAGCGAGGGCGCTGTGGCAACATAGATGCCGTCTTCATCCTGTTCGATCAAAATCAGGTAGCGACGCAGACTGTTCATCGATGACTGTCTCCTATTATGAACCAAACCTTGACCGATGTTTGGCAGACGTGTTTAAGGTGCTATTTTACCTGAACAGAACGATGGAGCCAACAACGCAAATCACAGCCAGATTGGGATCGTCGGCGATATAGGCCAGTCTCTGCCCCAGGTACGGGAAGGATGGCAGTCCTTGCCAGGTACGAAGCAAGTGATTGGTTGGCGACGTCAGCGTCAACATTGGTCTACGGCGTCAAGCCATTCGGGTTTGCGGATCTTCGATCTAATCGGGCCGGCAAGGCTGGACAAAGCGGGCAAGGTGCGTGGCGATGGCCAGCCGGTCTCGCTCGAATTCAGCGTCGCTCCCGGCCAACATTTGCCGTCGTCGCCAAAGACTCCCGCATTCCTCCGCAGTTGTCACCCCTGCCTGGCACAGCGCAGCAATTCACAGTAGGCTATGCAATGAAGCTCCATCTCATCCCTGGGTAGGTCGAGGAGGGACAGGCACCACGAATGCGGCGTAGGGCTGCGGTTCTGAGGGCGGTTCTGCCCCTCTCCCCAGACCCACGACCGACTCGCCAACGGGCTGAAATGCAGGGATTAAGGCCCTGCAACCCCGCGAGTATAGTCTAGCAGTCGTCATCACGAATAGTACATTCCAATTCGTCGATCATCCTATGCAAGCGGGCAGAAACTTTGTCTCTGACGCTAGGAAGGATATATGTTATCCTGTACAAAGGTGAGAAACTGCCGTAGCGCCATTTCGGGCTTCGCACTGAGATGGCTCTCAGTTACGCTTGTTTCGCTACCGTTGTGGAAATGGTTTGGAAACGTCGTGACATGTTGCCAGCGTCTGTGTGGTGCGTTGTCATGACGCTATAGTCTCCCATCAATCGCCTTTCGCTCCTAGTGGAAACTATAGCGACCTACCAGTTTCAACGAGAACCACACATCTACAAAACTGCCGTCCTTCAGCAAAATTCGCAACTCATTGATGTCAGGGGAGAAGGCTTGTACTACGATGTCGTTAAATTCTACTTCAGCTATCTCACCCAACCGTTCGACATCTACCAAACTCATGATAATGCATCTAGAAGCTCGCTCAGACGATCACGCTTATATTCAAGATGATCCAAGCGCTGAAGATCCTGCCAGCTATCAGCCTCATCAAGGGTATCGTCCTGATAACGTGCTTCCATTGCCTGAACGCCGGATACACCATAGCGGCCGCTAATCCGGAAGATCTCGGCCTTAACTTCAAGAAGTTGGCGCTCTAGAAGGCTGCGTGTGCCCTGCCTAAGCAGATCCTCTTGAGAGAGATGAAGTTCCTGTGCTGCTGTCCTGATAACCGTCTGTATATGTACGCTCATGGAAGTGTCCTTTCGTTCATTATGCGATTACAGCCATCATGTAATATTATACAAGCTGGGCGACGGAAGACAAGACGCTCAGCAGCTTGTTTGGTGTAGGCAAAGGTTCGCAGATTCAAGAAAATTTAAGTAAGCCATTCTGTTCTAAGTCCTTAGGAACGAGCGGTTTTTAATAACCGAAACTTGTACATACCAGTAGGTGTTAAGTTTCCGGTTTTATTCAATCCTAAGTCCTTACCCAACCTCGAAAATAATGACGTGCAACACGCAACACTCTCCAACCCCATCCAGCGATACAACCATCATGTCTCTACAATCTTACGCCATCATCGAATCAACCCTACGCGAAGGTGAACAATTCATCGGCGCTAACTTCTCGACCCAAGATAAAGTTGAAATAGCCAGAGCGCTCGATAGGTTCGGAGTCGAATACCTGGAACTGACATCGCCCTGTGCTTCGCCTGGGAGCGAGAGTGATCTGCGCACGATCACCAGTCTGGGGCTGAACGCACGCGTGCTCACCCATATCCGCTGCCACAAGGGAGATGCCTCTGTCGCTCTGGACACCGGTATCGACGGACTGGATGTCGTCATCGGCACCTCGTCACAATTGCGGCAGTTCAGCCACGGCAAGAGCATCGAGCAGATCATTGATCTGGCGGCTGATGTCTTGACCTGGATTCGCCAGCAGGCCCCTGATATCGAACTACGCTTCAGCACCGAGGATTCTTTTCGCTCCAGTTTCGCCGATCTGTTGCGCGTCTATCTAGCTGTAGATCAGCTGGGTGTCGTCAATCGTTTGGGTGTCGCCGACACGGTGGGGATTGCCACCCCGGACGAGGTAGCCAAACTGGTGGGGACGATTCGGGGGTTGACGCAGGCGGATATCGAATTCCACGGCCATAACGATTCGGGTTGCGCCATCGCCAACGCCTTTGCGGCCTTACAGGCGGGCGCCACACACATCGATACCTCCGTCCTTGGCATCGGCGAGCGCAATGGTATCACCCCATTGGGCGGTCTGGTCGCCCGCATGATGACCCATGACCGGGATACGGTGCTGGGAAAATATCAGGTGAATCAACTCTATGAGATCGACCATAACGTTGCCGAGCGGGTGGGCATCGATGTACCGTTCAATAATTATGTCACCGGCATCGCCGCCTTCACACATAAAGCGGGCATTCATGCCAAAGCGATCCTCAATTCCCCTGAGACCTATGAGGCTCTGGATCCGGCAGATTTTGGCCTGACCCGCTACATCTCTATCGCCCACAAGTTGACCGGTTGGAATGCAGTCAAAGCCCGAGTTGAACAACTTAACCTCGATCTCAGCGATGCTCAGATCAAAGCCCTTACGCAACATGTCAAGGCCATGGCCGACGAAAGGAGCCTCACCCTGGACGATGTGGATGAGTTGTTGCATCAATGGGCGCAAGCACAACAAATACCTTCGTCGACTATGGCCAGCAATGGCAAAAACAGCACTGGCAGACCCCAGCAGAACCCTGAAGCGCTGGAGATAAGTTGAATAGAGATGGTTCGACAGGATTGCGTGTGGACCTAGAAAAACACGTGATGCGTCTTGCGTGACAGTTATGTGCTAACGAACCACGCCTTTCTAGGAATGAGAATTTATTAGCTTGTGCATTTGCAGTACGAATTTCCTGGGAATCCGGCTGCGAATTGCGCAGGTTGTCTGCTTCCTATTCCCTAGCAGAAACCACGCAAATTCCAAAAGAGGCATAGAGATTTGGCAGTGGTTACATATTGACTGAAAATGTTCCAGTTGATATGGAGTTGGTTCTGCGAACCTATCGAGAACGGGCAAGTATGCGCGTCGTCGAACGTATGGCATAGCACGCCAGACATTAGCCCGTTGGCTCAAGGAAAAAGCGGTTCAAATACCTGGCTTGGCCGACACTTTGGATGCAGCCCAAGCAGATGATGTTCTAGAATTGGATGAGTTATGGTCATTCGTCTTGAAAAAGAGCAACAAACGGTGGGTGTGGATTGCTTTATGCTGCCGCACTCGGCAAACTTTCATTTTCCAAATCTGATAGCTACCATGAAGCGGTACTCCTATTATACCTCCACTTTTACAACACAGAATGGTGTCCTATCAGTTAATATACTGAAAACTCTGAAAAACTTTCTTGAGTCATTTTTTTGCCCCCGTTTACACAGATGTGAATGAGTAAAACCCCTGTATACGGGGGAGCTGAATAGCCGTTTTAGACTCATCCAGAGTTTTCAGTAATATATTAACCACTACCACTCCTTGTATGAATAGAGAGTCGCTTTACTTCGTTGGTCCTCGCCAGGTCGAAGTTCGAGAGGAAAGTCTGCCACAAGGACGTCCCGGGCAGATCCTGGTTGAGACCCTGATCTCTGCTATCAGTTCTGGTACTGAGATGTTGATCTACCGTGGCGAGGGCCCAGAGCACACACTTGCCGATGCGACTCTCCCCGCGCTAGATGGCAATCTGGACTTTCCTCCGAAATACGGCTACGCTTCTGTAGGCCGAGTGGTTGAGACACCAAACGCCAGCACTTTGACAGAATCAGATCAGTTAACGATAATGCCGAAAGATCAACTGGTCTTCGCATTCAACCCCCATGAGACTTACTTCTGGGCGCACCCGACCGATCTTCTGCTCCTGCCCGCCGATTTGTCTTCAGATGACGCCGCCTTCTTGCCTAATATGGAAACCGCCGTCAACTTCTTGCACGATGGCCGGCCGCTCGTCGGCGAATGCGTTGTCGTTTTCGGCCAGGGTATTGTCGGTTTGCTGACCACAGCGCTGCTGGTGCGTTTACCGCTTGAGCATCTCATTACCCTGGATCGTTTTCAGCTACGACGTCAGGCTTCATCCGATCTGGGAGATCATGTCTGCCTGGACCCGACCGACGCTAGCACATTCGAACGACTGCGGTCACTTTTGCAATCGGCTGCCAACCCAGGCGCCGATCTCGTGTACGAGCTTTCTGGTTCGCCAGCCGCACTAGATGGCGCCATTGCCCTGGCCGGTTTCGATGGACGGATCGTGGTCGGCTCCTGGTATGGCAATAAACGTGTTGAACTCGACCTGGGTGGGCGGTTTCACCGCAACCGCATCCACCTGATCAGCAGCCAGGTGAGTACGCTTGCTCCCCCTTTACGTGGACGCTGGAGTAAAGCCCGGAGACTGACCTATGCACTGCACATGCTTTCGACTCTCAAACCATCGCGATTTATCACTCATCGATTTTCGCTCAGCCAGGCGAGCGAAGCCTACGATCTCATCGATCACCAACCTGAAAAAACCATCCAAATCATGTTCACTTATCCATAGGCAAACCATACCAAACCATGTACACACTTTCCATCCAACGAGAATTCATCGCCCAGCATTTCCTAATCGGAGGAGATTTGGGTAAGGAAAGCGAACTCCATTCGCATAACTACAAAGCCGAACTCATGGTCGAAGGTGAAGAGCTCGACCAGCACGGCTACCTGATTGATATCATCGATCTAGGCGTCCAACTCGAAGGCGTTATCGATGAATTTCGCGACAAAAGCCTGAATGAACTTGACGAGTTCGAAGGAATGAACTCTAGTGTGGAACATTTCGCTCGCGTTCTATGCGAAAAAATCGACGACGCACTCTATGCCCCCAACATCCAGGCTATCAGCATCAAGTTGTGGGAAAACGACATCGCTTGGGTGGCCTACGACCTGGAACGTGAAGAGTAAGGCGACTCCCGAAGGAAATTGAGGGAGATTTTATCATTTTTCGGAAGTCGCTAGAGACATTTTCGGATTGAAGGCTTATTTGTGAGTCCACTGAATTAAACTGTTTCACCGCAGAGGTCGCAGAGATCGCAAAGAAAATCATGAGGGTTCACAGAGAAAAACACGTTCAAACCCCACCATTCTTGTTGCTGTTTCGTCCTTGATTGCTTGTCACGACCTTTTTTCAGGGGAGTCATTTGTTTTTTCCGAAAATGCCTAATTCCATTGCAAACCTCGCGGGTTTCTCAAGCCTGCGAGGTCAATGTCAAGAATGCGGACAAGACAGGCGCAGCTTCCGCTAAACCACAGAGTATGCGAGTGGGATTGGTCATTTACGGCAGCCTCGACACACTCTCTGGCGGCTACCTTTATGATCGTACACTGCTGACCTATTTGAGAGATTGGGGAGATGAGGTTGAGATATTCTCTCAATCGTGGCGTGACTATGCCCGGCATCTAGGCGACAATTTATCTCATTCATTTCTGAAGCGATTGCAGCAGGCCCGATTGAATGTTTTGCTTCAGGACGAACTGAATCACCAGTCATTGGTCTGGCTCAATCGGCGATTACTGTCTTCCACCCGTTATCCTCTCATCAGCATCGTCCATCATCTGCGCTGCAGCGAAATGAGACCGGCCTGGCAGAATTATTTCTATCGTACCGTCGAAACAGCTTATCTGACCACAGTCAGTGGTTTTATTTACAACAGCCAGACCACGCGAGCGGCAACAGAACATTTGGTAGGGACACAAAAACCGCATGTGGTAGCTCCTCCGGGCGAGAACCGCTTCAACCCTCATATAAGCGACGAGCAGATCCTGGCTCGAACACAGCGTGAAGGGCCTTTACAGGTGCTTTTTGTAGGAAATGTGATTCCGCGCAAAGGGTTGCATACTTTGCTCTCGGCTCTGGCACGACTCCCCGACCAGACATGGAAACTTACAGTTGCCGGCAACACGGACATCGATCCAGGTTATATAACCGGGATTCGCCATCAAGTACAACTTTTTAAGAATAGTCATCGGATCGAATTTCGAGGTATCCTCTCCGACACATCATTGTCTGAGCTATTGGCCCGCAGTGACATACTGGTCGTACCTTCCAGTTATGAAGGTTTTGGTATCGTCTACCTCGAAGGGATGGGCTTTGGATTACCAGCTATCGCTACGACCGCCGGCGGGGCAGTTGAGATCATCCACGATGGCGAAAACGGCTATCTTATCCCACATGACGATCCCACAACCCTGGCAGAGCGACTGAGGCTGTTGCAACAGGATCGCCGGCAATTGGCAGCTATGAGCCTCTCAGCACGTAGTCAATATGAGCAACAGCCGATGTGGAATGATTCATGCCGGCGCATACGCGGCTTCCTGCAACAAATCGTATCATGAATAGCGGACGTATTGTCAGCGCCTATGGCATCGCCCGCTCTCTGTTTATCTATTACCGCCCCTTGAGAGTGCGCCAATTGCAACAGTTCTATACGAAATTTATCCGGCCAGACGATCTTTGCTTTGATATCGGCGCCCATGCCGGCAACCGGGTTCGCGCCTGGATGGGCCTGGGCGCACGGGTGGTTGCCGTCGAGCCGCAACCGGCTTTCATGGCATTGTTGCGGCGCTTGTATAGCGGTAGTCCCGCCATCACTCTGATAGAACAGGCTGTTGGTGCTGACTGTGGACAGCAGACATTGTTCATCAGCCGCCGCACTCCCACTCTCACAACGCTTTCCCAGGTGTGGGCCGATACGCTCAGTAAGCACGATACATTTCGTGGTGTACGTTGGGATGATGCGGTATCGGTAGATGTCACAACACTGGACACCCTGATCACCCAATTGGGCGTGCCACGATTTTGTAAAATTGATGTTGAGGGCTATGAACACGAAGTGTTACGTGGCCTCAACCAGCCACTGCCATGCCTGTCATTCGAGATGATCCCACCCACGCTTGAGATCGCTTTCGCTTGCCTTGAGCGATTACACGACCTGGGTCAATACGAGTACGTTTTTTCGGCGGGAGAATCCTTACGCTTTGCCTGGCAAACATGGCTGCCCTACGAAGATATGCGCCAATGGCTGCAGCAAGTCGACAGCAACGCACCTTCTGGAGATATTTATGCTCGGCTTGTCGGAGAGGATTAGTTGTTATCCCACAAGATTTACTGGTTTATGCTATACACTAAATTAACGAAGCAAGGAGAGTTCTTTATGCCTGTCGTAGCCCGTTTCTACGGCATATTAGTCAAGATGTATTTCAGCCAGAGCGAACATGGCATTCCTCATCTTCATGCGATGTATGGCGAATACAATCGTATTTTCAATCGAAACTTTAGATATGATGGTTGGAGATTTGCCAAAGCGACCACAACGCTTGATAAGAGAATGGGCTTCGCAATACAAAAATGATCTGTTGCTGATGTGGCAGACGAATGAGTTTAGACAACTGCCGGGATTGGAGTAAAAAAGAATGGAAATTCCGCAAATCGCATCAGTTCACCCTCAAGAACATAAGAAACTGCTTGTCAAATTCATAAACGGGGTGGAAAAGATTTATGATTGCGAGCAGATACTTCAATTAGACGCGTTTCAGCTTTTACATAATGAAGCGTTTTTCAAAGCTGTCAAAGTTGATCCAGGTGGCTATGGTATTTCGTGGAGTGACGACGTCGATTTAAGTGAATACGAACTCTGGACAAACGGTGTTGAATTAGTATTCGTGTAACTGGCGTTACGAAAAACGGGAGTAAGTCAACGTTATGCTTGATGATTTTATACGCTATCTCGCGGCCAAGAAGAGTGTCGATAACCGTTCGCTTAACCGGCATGTCTGGCAGGCGTTGCAACATACGCTGCCGGCTAACGACCTGCAAAACCCGCTACGCGTTTTGGAGATCGGAGCAGGGATCGGCACGATGGTCGAGCGCATGTGGGCATGGGAGTTGGCAAACACCGCCATTTACACAGCGATCGATGCGCGAACAGAGAATGTCGCAGCAGCACAGGATCGCTTACAGCGCTGGGGATACGATTCCCAACTCGCAGTGCAAACCTCAAACAGCGGACTCTGTGTGAGCCATCGTACACGGCGTTATGACATTCATCTGGAGGCGATTGATGTCTTCGATTTCGCTGTCCGTGAACGAGGACAAAGGCGCTGGGACCTACTGATTGCCCACGCCTTTCTCGATCTGGTCGACATCCCCACCGCTTTACCGCAATTCCTACAATTGCTTGAACCCAGCGGTCTGTTCTATCTCACCATCGTTTTCGATGGCGTTACCAGCTTTCAGCCTGAAATCGATCCGGTCTTCGATACTCTAATCGAATCGCTCTATCACCGTACTATCTCGACTTTGGCCATTTTCCAAAATCGATTTATTATCAGATCACGACTACTACATATAGTACTTTATAAAAGGTAACTACTATATATGGGCTACTGTTATGTAAGCCTAGCGGGTTT
>PIVW01000112.1 GCA_003353825.1 Chloroflexota bacterium | reverse complement strand
GCTAGATTGCTTTTAACGCAGAATATCAATTGGAACATTTTCAGTCAATATGTAACCACTACCCAAAAAGTGTGAATCGGAAGTCGCACTGGCCGTCAATGGCTTCGCCATCCTTGACCAGCCAACCCTGATATGTGAAGGTTGTATCCGCAGCCACCACGCCCGAGGCGGCGCTATCTACCTGGGCGTGACTTGTTCCGGAACTCATCAAGAACATAAAACAAAGTACGGTTAAGATCGCTGCAAAAGATGTATACATCCTCATCTTCATACCTCCTGAGTATGTGTTTAGTTTTTCCCGGTGATCAGTTGCCGTTTGCGTGCATCAAACAGATTTCTGTTGATGCTTGCTTTCCAGGAGGGCCACCATTGACAGGTATGCAGCGACACAACTCGACAAGATCATTATATCACAAATCCACGGTTTTGCGTGTGAATAATGCGCCAAAATCCAGATCATTGGACCGAAAGCTGGGCACGACCTACCTCCTTGAATGCCTTCTGCCCTCAGGTCTAGAGGGAGCGCCAACGAGGTTTTTTAGACAAGATGTCTGAGGTTGCTTTATGATCCCGCCGAACAGATACATCTATACTATCTCAAGATAATCTTTGTCCGGTATGGGTGGGAATGGGGCGGGCGGCAGGGTTTGATACCAGTAAGCTACAGAGGCGATATCGTCCTGTAAGGGCAGGTAACGCCTGCCACTGCGCCAGCCTAGCGCTTGAATCGTGACCCGCAGATCCTGTTGGAATCTGATGGGATCAAGTATGTGCCAGCGATACATGCCGAAACGAGTCTGAGATCGGTAAACACCGTCCGGACGGATGACTTGGGGCAGACCTGCGTAGGGTGTAGTAAATTCTTGATATTGCCTGGTCACCAGGTTCTCGAAATCGTACGAGCCGCAGAAGTAATCTTCGGTGCCGGTGCCGCAAATCGTGGGGTATGCTTCATCACCGTCGATATAGAATTTGATCTCACCCTCACCCCACCAGCCGGCGTTGTTCGCGCCCCAGGCCATGTAGGTGCCGACATACTGACCCTGGCCTTGCACACCATCGAGAATCGTATAATCTTCTTTGAAGGGTAAGGGATTGGAGCGGCGGAATTGGGCGTGGAAATAAGCTGCATCATCGGGCACATCAGTCAAGGTGTAGTTGACCTGATAGTAAAGCACCATATCCTCTTCGTCGATATTAGTAAACGTGATGCGGCATCGCTTGCGGAAGGGCATCTCCCAGTAGCAATTGAAGGCACTGCCAGGGTTTACACACACTGCCAGAGAGGAGACAGGGGCAAACTCGCCCCAGCCGCAAGCAAAGAAATCGCCTAACGGACACTCCACCGAGGGTTGTTCAGAATCATCCCAATAGAAACGCAAGATGCCAAACCGCCAATGGCCGGTGGGTGTCATCCATATCTGTTGAATGGCGCCCGGCCCCTCAATGTCGGCCAAAACAAATGTCTCCCCTGCCTGAATACTTACGGATGGTGACACCTTCCATCCTTGTCCTAGATCACGAGCGCAGGCTGCCCCGGTTCCCTGTATCGCCATGCCCCCTTTACCCTTTTCTCCGTTGAAGTTCTCCGGACTGATGGAGCGTGTCTCAGCTTGCGATAAGCGTGACAGATTTCCCATGTTCATCCCCAGACCATTGAATTGCTGACCAGCCATGGAATTGCCTCCAGTTTTATGATGCTAATGGAACGAATGTGGTTTGTTGTCACTCATTTTGTACGAAAACGCGCATGAGCGACAACTTAGACATCAAGTTCCGTATAGTCCCCGATTCCATCCTTGACGATGTCCGCGCTAAACCAGAATGAGAAGAGGTCCTGGGCGCTGTCCCAGTAATCGGTCTCTTCATTGCCTGCTCGGATCGCCCAGCTCACGTCGATAGACGGCGCCTCGATATGCAGGATGGTATCCTTGCCGTCGACCGAGGGGAAGGGGAAGCCCAGCAGTTCCAGGCTGGGATCGTTGGCCAGTGCTTTGTCCCACATCCAAGGGCCGTGCATGACCATCGCCGCTTTCTTGGTCGAGAAGGTGACTTCCTGGTCTGCCTCCCACTCTCTGTTCCACCGGCCGTCCGAATTCCAACCCCGCTCTAGTGCCATCTTGCTGTAGTCGAAGGTGCACCGATAGGGTGAGTCCTCGGCGTTGAATTTAGCGTTACCAATCCAGGCATCGAACTGTCTGTCTCGTTGGCCGTCGGGGAAGGCTACAGGAATCAGATTCATGTAACGCAAGTACATAAAGCCATTGATCCAGCCCCGATCCCAGCCGAAATCAAGCTCGGGATCCTGTTCGACGAATAGAACCAGTTCGTCCAGGAAGGTATCGAGGTCCTCCTGGGTGACGATATCAGTATGGGGATCTACACCCATCTTGTCAATGATATCTTTGTGGTAAATGAAACTGGCCACGATCCCCATGAAGACATCCAGGGTACGCGGGCCCGGTAGTCCGAAGCGATTGGACCACTCATTCTTCACGTCGTACATCCAGCGATCGAACCGGGGGAAATTGGTTTCGCTGAGATCGACCCATTCCATGTAATTGTCTTTGTTGACGTTGCGACCTGAGTTACCTGGGATACGTTCCATGGCCGGGAGGAAACCTCCGGCGACATTAGCCAGATATGCTGCTTCGGTATCTTCGCTATAGCTAATAAGGTTGATACTTGTGCCAGGATTCTGAACTTCGAAGATATCCAGGATCTGCCGGTAACCATTCTCATACTCGGGTAGATCCGAGACAAACCGGTAAGCATGCTTCTACGAGCAGGGGTGCATAACGGGCAGCTGGAGTACGAACGGTTGAAATAAATGCCTTCTCGGCCCAACCTATCTAGATTGGGTCGGGCTGGGCCAAAGTCACCATTCCAGCCATGCCGATAGTAGGCTTCCTGGTCGGTGACAATAAACAGAATGTTGGGCTTTTTTTTACTCACGATTGTGTCTAACCGGTTTGGATGAAGAACGCATTTACATCTACTTCCGTAATGATGAGCGAAAGGGGTAATCTCCAGTCAAGTTGTGTTGACATTTCTGCGGACCATGGTGGCTTCGCGCGTGTTGTCGAAACCGACAATGGCCACGTCATCTGGTACAGAGTATCCAGAATCGACAGCATAAAGCATTGCCTCGATGGCATGTAGATCGCTGGCCGAAAAGACCGCAGTTGGCGGGTCGGGTAGGGCCATCAACTTGGCCATCGCCTCATGGCTGTCATTCTCACTGAAGAAATCAACCTCAAATATCAAGTCGTTGGACACCGGCAAACCGTGTTCTCGCAGAGAATTGAGATATCCCCGCTTTCGCAAGCGCCCATCCCAAGTGGAATCTGGCCCTGTGATCAGGCCGATACGGCTATGCCCTCGTTCAATTAGGTAGGAAACCGCCGCCAGTGGAGGGCAGCCAAGTTCTGTTGCCACCGCAGTTGATCGTGCGTGAGAGCACAGGTCCGGCGCCACGGTAGAATAAAAGAGCAGGGCGCCCATCGATGAACGCAAAGAGGTCGAGTCTACGATTTGGGCAGACATGGCGGGGATAGACCTGAGGTGGGGTCACTTCCGAAAATCGAACCCTCCTCGAAATTGCTTGACACTTGTCTAAGTTTTGGAATTTGGGGTACAATCTTTGAATTAGAAATTGAAGCGCCTATCGATACATTCGACGCTCTGTCCAACGATTATAATCCTCCCGTAACAGGACAGTATCTTCCAAGGAGGGAAGAGGCCTTATGTCAGGAAGTTCCACCATCCAAAATGCGTTTGACCAGGGTAAAGGGATCGTCAGACTGGCGCCAAACTGGGTGCCGCGCTCATTCTGCGTACCGGGACGCCGCATCAAACTTCATCCTGATGACTATTATTCTCTGGGTGGCAATCGTGGCGGCATCGACGAGCGCTGGTTTTCATCCACGACCCCGGCGGACAATGGTCCTCTCACCTCAGCCAATGAAGGGCTTAGCTTCATTGTATTCGCAGCGGGGGCAGAAACCGAGCAGGTGTTGCTACGCGATGCGGTTGAGGAGTTGAAAGGTGATCTGATCGGAGAACGTATCTGGAGCGAGCATCAGAAATGGCCGATGTACTCCAAATTCTTCGACAACAAAGCGGCCTTGCCTTTCCATATCCATCATCGTGACGAACATGCCGCACTGACCGGGCAACTGGGAAAACCGGAGTCCTACTACTTCCCACCCCAGGCTAACAACTATGGGGCCGATTATCCTTATACTTTCTTCGGTCTAAATCCAGGAACCACGCAGGACGACGTACGCGAATGCCTGATGAATTTCGCCAAGGGTGACAACAAAATCACTACGCTTTCCACTGCCTATCGCCTGGATGTGGGCACGGGCTGGAACATTCCGCCAGGTGTCTTGCACGCCCCGGGCAGTCTCTGCACTTATGAACCGCAGAAGGCATCGGATGTCTTTGCCATGTATGAATCGGTCACAGGGCATCAGGTTATCGATGAAGAGTTTCTGTGGAAGAACACGCCGCCCGACAAAATGGGTGATTTCGATTGGCTGCTTGAGATCATCGACTGGGATCTGAACCTCGACCCCAATTTCGTGGGTAATCGCTTCATGCAACCAAAACCGCTGCGGCCTCTAGAGGAAATGGAAGCCGACGGGTATGTCGAAAATTGGATTTGCTACAAGTCACCTGATTATTCAGCAAAAGAGCTTACCGTCCTCCCCGGCGCCTCAGTCACCATTCGAGACAGTGGCGCTTACGGCATGATCATGATGCAGGGTCATGGCAGCATGGGCGTCTGGGATGTCGAGACACCCAGCCTGATCCGCTTTGGCCAACTCACCCATGACGAATACTTCGTTAGTGAACGGGCAGCGAAAGAGGGTGTCGAGATCAGCAATCCTTCGAGTATCGACCCTATTGTCATGCTCAAGCACTTCGGGCCGGGCAATCCCGATCTCGATTTGTAGTAGGCAGATCCGCCATAAACAACTGAGATGGCGAAAACTTCACTTAGCCTGAGAGAAAAATCTTATGAAACAACTCAATATCGGCATGATCGGCTATGGCTTCATGGGAAAGGCCCACTCCAACGCCTACCGACAAGCGAATCGTCTCTTTGATCTCCAATACCAGCCTGTCCTTAAAGCAGTTTGTGGCCGCAGCAAAGAAGGTGTAACAGCGTTTGCCGAGTCGACGGGATGGGAAAGCGTGGAAACAGACTGGCGGGACCTGCTTGCACGTGACGACATCGACGTCATCGATATCGCCGCACCTAATGATGTACACTGCGAAATCGCCTTAGCTGCGGCCGCAGCCGGAAAAATGATCTGGTGCGAAAAACCGCTGGCCAGGAATAGTGAAGAAGGCCGTATGATGGTAAAAGCGGTCAAGGATGCAGGCGTTCGCAACATGGTCTGGTACAACTATCGCCGTGTGCCTGCTGTAACGTTGGCAAAGCAGATCATCGACTCAGGTAAGTTGGGCAGGATCTTTCACTATCGTGCCAACTTCCTTCAAGACTGGACGATCTCGGACGATGTTCCCCAGGGCGGGCAAGCGTTATGGCGACTTGATGTAGGCGCTGCCGGCTCAGGTGTGACCGGCGATCTACTTGCCCACTGTATTGATACAGCCCTGTGGCTCAATGGCGATATCAGTCGAGTGTCAGCGCGTACAGAGACCTTTATCAAGCAGCGCTACCACAATCTCACCGGCAAGGTCGAACCTGTCGGCATCGACGACGCCTGCATGTTTATGTGTGATTTCACCAACGGCTCCCTCGGTCTGTTCGAAGCGACGCGCTACGCTCGTGGTCACAAGGCGCTCTATACCTTGGAGATCAATGGCGAACACGCCTCTATCAGGTGGGATCTGCATGATATGCACCGGCTTGAGTTCTTCGATCATGGGGATGAGGGAGCACTGCGAGGCTGGCGCTCCATCCACGTGACAGATGGTGGGGGTGACCATCCTTACATGGACCATTGGTGGGTGCCGGGACTTCAGATCGGCTACGGCGCCACATTTATCCACCAGGTTGCCGACTTCCTCTCAGACCTCGAAGCGGGCGCTGTCACGCAACCGGATTTCGAAAATGCGTTGATCACACAAGACGTCTGCGAGGCTGTACTCAGTTCAGGCCAGAGCGGCCACTGGGTTGAGGTATAGGAATTCATGCGTGATAGGCGATACGTGCTGCGTGTTGCCTGTCGGCAGCCTGTGTCGTCGCAACGTAAGTGGCACAACTTGGACAGTTTCGTTAACCTACACGAATTACCTTTAACGAATAGGAGGTTTTTATCATGACAGAAAACACTTTCCCCAAATTACACAACGCCATGTGGCCGGGACTGGTGGGCAAGGGATCGGATTCTGAACCCGCCATCGCTCTGGACACGATGCTCGATCTCACTGCCGCTGCCGAGGTTGGCGGCCAGAAATACGACGGCGTCGATCTCTTCCTTTCGGATCCGCACGTCAGTATTGACAGCTCGGCGGATGACATTAAAGCGCTGGCAGATAAGATCGGCGGTATGGGGTTGGCGGTCGGCTCTCTGGTAGCGCCTGTGTGGGATGGTTCGACATTGGGCAGCCAAGAGCAGGTAGACATCTACTTGACGCAAGTCAAAAAAGCCTGTGGCATCGCCAGCGCCTTGAACGAGACCGGTATCCGTACTTATGGCGTGATCCGCATCGATTCCTCAGCCTCGCCAGAGGTATGGGCAGAGGACCCCACCGCAAACCAGGAGAAGGTGGCAGTAGTGTTCCGGCAAGCCTGTGATATTGCAGCCACGTACGGCGAGCGCCTTGCAGCCGAAGGGGAGATCTGCTGGGGGGGCATGCACAACTGGAAGGATATGGTAGAGCTTTTGGAGATGGTGGACCGGCCGAACATTGGATTCCAGGCTGATATGGCCCACACTTTGCTCTATCTCATGGGCTATAATGCCCCCGACAACCGCATCCTCCCTGATGGTTTTGAATGGAGTGATACTGAGGCGCTCCAGGCCGGATTGAAGACCATGACCGCAGCATTGCGCCCCTGGACCATCGATTTCCATGTCGCCCAAAATGACGGGACCGTGTTTGGCAGCGGCTCACACGATAAGACGGGACGACACTGTCTGGCAAAGGACCCGAATGGCAAACTCAATGTCCCCCGTGATGCCGGCTATTGGCTACGAGACGAAGATGGGAATCTCACCAAAGCCTTCCAGCACATGTGTTGGGATGGCTGTATGTTCCCCAACGATGTCATGATGCAGCAACAAACCTGGAACGATATCCTCGATGTCATGATCCAGGTTCGAGAACAACATGGTTGGAGCGGATAATTCGAACGACGTTAAGCATCTGCAAATACAATTAAACAGATTCAGAGTGCCCCCAGAAACACCCGGGACACTCTCTTTTTATAATTATAAACCGGGTTGAATGACAAACATGCAGACGATAATGTCAGTGCCAATTGTCTACATAAGATACTACCAGAATGTGGGGATCTGTGCTGCCGCTTGCAGGTTCTGATCTACTGTAACTAATGGAACATTGTTGACCAAGGCAGTGGCAGCGATTAAGCGGTCGACCGGGTCCTTGGTAACGTCTGATGTGAACTGCACCGAAAGCGTGGCAATTGCGGGTGTGATCGGCTGCACGATAGTCTTGTTGGCTTGTAGAACCAAGATGAGAAATGATTGACAACTGGTACTCACCTGTACTCGGCCATTCTCTATCAACATAGCGATCTCCCACAATGAGATGTCACAGATGAGGATGCCGTCTTCTTGATTCGCAGTAGAAATTGCTTGTTTTGCCCGTTCAGATAAACGATCAGGTGTGAGTGCATCCCAAATAATGACATGTGTGTCAAGTAGAATCACTGCTATACATTCCAGGTTGCGTCCACCGGCGAGATCACATCACCCACCTCTGCGCTCTCCCGCAGTGCTTCAAGATCGATACGAGCTGCTGCCTGCGCGAAATTTGGTGGTACGACTTTGGCCACTTCGGCGCCTCGTGAGGTGAGTATAATAACCTCACCCTCTTGCACTTTTTTCAGGACAGCATTCATATTTGCTCGAAATTCACTGATGCCAAGACTAATCATAGTACCTCCAGGTTGATTTGTACAACTGAATTGTACAAGACATCAGTTTAATTTGCAAGACATTCTCAAAATGACGTCTTGGCGGTCATGACATCTGACAATCAACAACTCAATATAACACCACTGGTCGGCTGTAGCTGTAATTTACCAGCGTCCACTACATTCTGGGGATGTGTCGAGAACAATATCTTCGCAGCGCCTGTAGAGATGCTATGGCGTTTTCCCTCGAAATTGATGTAAATCTGTAGTGTTTGATCGTCCTCGATGCGGCGATATCCTAAGACATCGTTAGGTGTATCGTGGTCAAGCTGCAACTCTCCCCATTTCAGGGCGGGCTTCTGTGTGCGAAGCGCGAGCAATTGCCGGTACGTATGTAAAAGCGAATCAGGGTCTTTTGCCTGAGCCGCCACATTGATTGCGGGGTAGTTATCATTCACAGGGAGCCAGGGGGTGACATCTGCTTGACAAAAGCCGCTGTTGTCACTTTCATTCCACTGCACCGGCGTGCGGCATTCATCTCGGTTTAGCAGTTGGGACATACGATCTCGCAGGAACTGCGGCAACCAGCCGTAATGGTGGCTGACCGGATCCAGCGCTGTCTTCTTGGGCAGGGAGGTATCGGTCATGCCGATCTCCTCACCCTGGTATGTCACGGAAACACCGCGAGTAGTAAATTGGAAGAGGGCCAGCAACTTGGCTTTTTCGAGATCAGCGTCGATGCGACCAATGCTACGTCGACCGTCGTGGTTGCTGAAAACATAGGTCGGCGTCAGAGGCGTAGCGTACTCGCTTTCATATGCTTGTAATTTGTTTCGGAAATATGCAGCAGCGAACTTGAATTCGAGCAGATCAAAAAGGAATATCAGATTCAGTCTGTCTGCTCGTTCACCCAGAAAGCCCTTGATCGTAGCATGGTTGCCTGAGACTTCGCCCAACAACAGGCGTGGGGGATCTGTGAACTCGTCGACCACGATTCGTAATTCAGCGGCAAAGACCATCGTCTCCGGGAGATTCATGGTACGCGTCGGTTTATAGAATCCAAATGCGACTTTGTCCTCTGAAGGAAAAGGATTGAGAGTGTGAGGGTTGTCGCGAAAGGCCTGATCTTTGTAGATAACATTGAAGATATCGAGCCGAAGACCATCCACCCCTTTGCGCAGCCAGAAACGCACGATATCGAGCATCGTTTCTTTGACGGTCGGGTTACGATAATTCAGGTCGGGTTGGAAGGGAAGGAAGGAGGCAAAATACCATTGGTGTCGTTCGGGCAGGTAATGCCAGCCACTGCCGCCGATCATAGCCTGCCAGTTGTTAGGTGGCCGTTTTCCTCGTCCCTCCCGCCAAATGTACCAATCGGCTTTAGCATTATCTCGTCCTGATGCTGATTCCCGAAACCAGGGGTGCTGATCCGAGGTATGGTTCAGGACCATGTCAAAAACAACGTACATATTTCGAGCGTGGATCTCGGCGATGAGCTCTTCTGTTCTGGCCATATCGCCATATTCGGGAGCAATGGCCTGGTAGTCGCTGATGTCGTAGCCAAAATCGGCCTGTGGGCTGGCAAAAAAGGGAGACAGCCAGATGGTTTCGAAGCCTATATCTTTGATGTAGTCTAGCTTAGAGATAATACCCGCCAAGTCACCGATTCCGTCTCTATTACTGTCTTTGAAGGAGCGGGGATAGATCTGATAAATGGTAGTCGCCTGCCACCAGAGTTTTGAGTTACCGGGTCTTGTTTCCATCAGGCCTTCATCCGATCGTGGGGATATTGATGATCTTTCCCTCATTCCGGCCGATCATGTGGATTAGAACTGCTCGGCAGAAAAGCAGTACCCGCCCCGCGCCTGTGATGGTTACCACTTGATTTTGTAGGATCATAGCCTATTGACCTCAATTACCTGGAGGCAGATACAGGAGTTTGCAGTGGCGTAAAGTCTGGAAAATCGGTCTCGTGATCCCAGTTCTCCAATGTCGCCGCCTGTTGCAGATTGTCTGTCGCTGAGTAACCAGGATGGGGTTGTCGATGCCTGGGTAGATCGGTATCGAATAGGACTTTTACGGTCATGGGTCGACGGACGCTCCTGTCAAGGGATATTATCAACGGTCGTTTTGGTGTAACTGTCTAGCGATTGTTCCCAGACTGTGCCGAGAAAATCAGGCCCCGCTGAGGCAGGTAGCAAGTCGCAGGTGCGAGTTCGGTTGCAGACAAGGTTGAACTTGAAGGCTGGTATATCTTTTGCTGACGTCTATCAGGTCGCCGGTATCCAAATGCGCATCTCCCCTACTCCCCGATTGTTCCAGGCGTAGTAGGGAACGGCCAGGAACTGAACATCGCTCCGCAAAGGAGCACTTGAAGCCTGGCTATATAAGGTGTGGCTGAGTGCTTCCTCATGCAAACGCATTGCCTTTCCGGTTATGATGGTTACTCCGTTCAGCACTTCCGCGTGAAACTCAGCGGACAGGGCGACATCCCAAGGTAGGGATAGGTTATGTAAATTCGGGCCATTATCGATCTCTTCCAGGCAGTAGATGAGGGGGCCGCGTTGTAGCGCTACGTGTCCTGCGTTCTGTCGCACTGAAGGATGTGCCAGGATTCGTTCGACCGGCATCGGTAACACCAAGGCAACTTCATCTCCCGACTGCCAGTCTCGCTCGAGCTTCACATATCCTTTCTCGATCAGGGGGTGAATCTCGACCGCCGTACCATTCAGGCGCAGTTCAGGCGCGTGACACCAGTCTGGCAATCGCAGCGCCAGAGTAAAACGCTGAGCTTCCGGCGAGTCAATCCTGAAGGTGATACTGTCATCCCAGGGATAGTCCGTCTCCTGTGCTATCAGCACGGCAGTACCGAATTCGGGTGTAAAAGAGACCGTGCTTGCTGTATAAAGGTTCACGAACAATGCATCTGCACTTCTACTGTAAATATACTGGTTGAATGAGCCGATCAGACGACAGATGTTGGGCGGACAACAGGCGCACTCAAACCAGGGCTGGCGCTCTGTAGCAAAAGCTTCATCGTAAAATGGCACAGCCTGGGGATAGTGTGCAAGTGGGTTGGCGTAGAAGAACGTATCTCCTTGCAAAGAGATTCCGGATATCACGCCATTGTAGAGCGCCCGTTCCATGACATCTGCATAGCGGCTGTCTGCTTCGAGATTGAGCATACGCTGTGCGAAGAACACCAAGGCAATAGCGGCGCAGGTTTCGGCATAGGCGGTCTCATTGGGGAGATCGTAATCGAAGGTAAAACCTTCATTGCTGGCGGCGGGCCCGACTCCAGCGGTTATATACATGCGTTTGAGCGTGATGCTTTCCCATAGGCGGTGCAAGGTTGTAAGCAGTGATTCGTCGCCCGTTTCAGCGGCCACATCAGCCATGCCGCTAAAGAGATACAACGCTCGCACAGCATGCCCAACGATCTGAGACTGTTCTCTTACCGGTACATGCGCCTGCACATAGCTGAAGGGATCGAAGATCGAGTTTAGCCAATCGGACTTTGCCGAATGAGCGCTCGCTTCGCTGAGATAATAGTGAGGTTGTTGGCCTCGCTCATCCACAAAGTATTGCGCCAATTCTAGATAACGATTTTCCTCGGTTGTGCGATAGAGTTTGACTAAAGCCAACTCGATTTCCTCGTGGCCGGGATAGCCTCGCATCTGGCCAGCCTCGCTGCCAAATATCGAGTCGATGTAGTCGGCGTAACGACACATTACATCGAGAAATTTACGTTTGCCACTTGATTCGTAGTAAGCGACCGCCGCTTCAATGAGATGCCCGGCGCAGTAGAGTTCATGCCAATCACGCAGATTTGTCCAGCGTTTATCGGGTTCGACAGCGCTGAAATAGATGTTGAGATAGCCATCCGCCTGCTGAGCTGCAGCAATGAGATCGACCACTTCATCGACTTGAGATTGTAGTTTGGGATCAGGATGATGGCTGAGCGAATAGGCAGCGCCTTCGATCCATTTGGCCACATCTGAATCCCAAAAATAGTGGGGTTTGGGCCGGTTGCTGTCCGGCGTCCAGTCCAAGCGGAAAGCATCAATACGGCCGGTATGTTTACACTGCTCATATTCGATAGGCAGCGTTGTGTTGGCGTTTGTATTTTGGGCATGCGCCCAAAACCCGCCCGTCACTTTCACATCTTGTATGGGCGGTGGGGTCAGCCCCTTTTTACTATCGATATTTGTCATATTTGTTGTAGTTCAAACGTATCTTCTCAATAACTTGGGAGAACTAACCCGTCCACGAAGGTGGACGTTCGGCGGTACGCCCTCAGAGCCCGAATTCATTCGGCGAGTGCCCCAGAATATTGAGAAGATACCTCAACACGGTCATAAAGTCACATTTTTTCGCATCGAAAAACTCTTCAGGAAAACGCGAAATGGGATTGTCACCAGCTGCCTTGGACCTTGGCGTCCCTGTCACTTCGTTGTTTCAGTGCCCCGAAGGGCTTGAATGGGATTGTCACCAGTAGCAAAGGGCGATGAGGTGATCTTTATGGTCACCGCGTTTCAGTGCCCCGAAGGGCTTGAATGGGATTGTCACCAAAGACGAAATCGGTGTCTGCAGATCGGTGACGATCTGTTATATGTTTCAGTGCCCCGAAGGGCTTGAATGGGATTGTCACTCATTGCACCGAACGTCGAACTGTTCATGCGCGACGATGTTTCAGTGCCCCGAAGGGCTTGAATGGGATTGTCACTTGCCCCGAAAGCCACGAAGCCTGTGATAGCATCCGCGAGTTTCAGTGCCCCGAAGGGCTTGAATGGGATTGTCACCACATCGTTGTCGGATTCATTATGCTCTTGGGCATTACGTTTCAGTGCCCCGAAGGGCTTGAATGGGATTGTCACCCTTGGGGATTTTATCCTGCCTTTGGAGCTGTTGCTCTCGTTTCAGTGCCCCGAAGGGCTTGAATGGGATTGTCACGATATCATCTGGGAACAGCACGAGGCTAACACTTGGTACTGGTTTCAGTGCCCCGAAGGGCTTGAATGGGATTGTCACATGGAACCCCGCACAGTGGGAAGCAAACGCTCCTGCGTGTTTCAGTGCCCCGAAGGGCTTGAATGGGATTGTCACAAGTGCAGGACATTCAGAATAAGTTGAGCGAATTGATGTTTGAGTGCCCTGAAGGGCTTGAATGGGATTGTCACATATTGGTCCCGGTACTTTTC
>PIVW01000111.1 GCA_003353825.1 Chloroflexota bacterium | reverse complement strand
GTGACTAATGCTTCAGATAGGCTGAGAACAAGTATTCGTCAGAATCCACTAATACTTTCGGGTTATTTTTCATGCGCTGCTCGATTTCTTTCTCAGAAACTGCGAAATATAGGCTTAGGATTGAGAATTCAATAATAAGTGGAGGTCTACACTCGATTTAGGACTAGTTCCGCACGTTATTCTGTCCTAAGACCATATCCTCACCCGGTATAAAGCATTCTCCGACAAATCGGACAGGTCACGATCTGATCACCATGCACCTGCTGGCGGGTAGCCGTAGGCAGGGCCGCACCGCAGCCACCACATCCCGCCCCTTGCAAGGGTGCCACGGCAACGCCCCCTGATCTCTCTCGCAATATTACGTAACGTTTGAGGTCTGGCGGCGGCAGACTGGCGGCGGCGGCATCACGTTGCGCTTTCCGTTTCTGGGCACGGAGGATGAGGCTCTGACGTTCTTGTTGTAACTCTGCCTCTGTTCTCGCCCAAGAAGCCTGTTCCTCCCCTACGTTCGCCTCGGCCTCGGCCAGATCGCTCTCTGCCTGTTCCGTTTCCAAAATCGCTTCTAACTCAGCATCTTCCAACGTCTCCAGATGGCGTTTGAGCGCTTCGACATTTTGCTGCATGGCCACCTGTTCCCGGGGATCCTTGACTCGCCCACCATAAAGTTGCTTCTCTTGTATCTGGATTTTCGTATTCTGGTCGGCAACTTCTCCCTCTCGCTGTTTTTGCTCCTTTCGCCACTGTTCCACCAGTGTAACCGCTCCATCTCTGGCCGTTTGAGCTTGTGACAGTGACAATGGTGGTTGTAGCTCAGCCTGAATCTCGGCGTAACGCTTGCGATCTGCATCAAGGTCTGTGTCTATCGCTTGCAGGGCGGCGAGTTGTATGATCGGACGCATGGGATTCCTCAGAATGACTGAGCGAGCGATATGGTTTTTCTTTAAGGGCTGAAATTGTAGCACACGTGTGTGGGAAGGCATAAGGCGGGGTGTGCGTTGGGTGTGCGTTGGGTGTGCGTCAGGTTTTCAGGTGTAATTCAATATCCCAAAGGATTCGGGCGCCGTCAGGAACTTGGGCGCAAATCTGCCCTATGCTAGAATGCCGGGGTTGAGGCGTAATCACCATAACGCGTCTGCCAATGCATTTCTACCTGTGTCGGCGATCTCGAACAGTCGACGGTTCATGATCTTGAAAACCATTACCATTATCCCCACCTACAACGAAGCCGAGAATCTCGCACCCCTTGTCGAAAACCTGCACAGTCTCGATCTGGGTCTGCATATCCTCGTTGTAGATGACAATTCTCCAGATGGTACAGGCGATGTAGCCGATCATCTCGCTCAAACTGATGAACGTGTACATGTCCTGCATCGGCCTGGAAAACTGGGACTGGGAACCGCGTATACGGTCGGTTTCGCCTATGCCCTTGAACACGGATACGAACGCATCATCACCATGGATGCTGATTTCTCGCACAACCCCCGCTACATCCCCTCGTTAGTGGCATTGGTGGATGAACACGACCTGGGTATCGGTTCTCGCTATGTGCCCGGAGGTGGTGTGAGATTGTGGGGGTGGCATCGTCGAGCGCTTAGCTATGGCGCTAATCTATTTGCCCGCACCCTCTTGGGATTACAGGCACACGACTGTACGGCAGGATTCCGATGTTATCGGGCAGATGTGTTACGCACGGTTGATCCACATGCGATTCGTGCGGATGGTTACTCTTACCTTATCGAGATGCTGTGGCGGGTTCAGAACTCCGGTTTTCGGGTGGCTGAATCACCTATCGTCTTTACCGACCGCAGGCGTGGCGCCTCAAAGATCTCTCGTAATGAGATCTTTAAAGCGGCGATGACGGTATTGCGTCTTATGACAAGTAAACCACCCGCCGTCCTCAATACTCATCAGCCCAGCACCCATCCCGCTTCGACCGATTCCTGATCTCACGGTTTTTATGACACCTCAAACACCTAACCCATCTGAAGCCGGCCAAAGCGTGATCGAATACGCTCTGATTCTGTTGCTCATCGCCATCATCATACTTGCCATTCTACTCATTCTTGGTGACGATCTGAGAGCGTTTGTATTCGATCTCTTGCGAACGTGGTTCCCAGAACAAGCAGGGTAGGTCTGGCCAAACAACACGCAACACGCAACAGGTGCGTTTCCAGGACCACATGAGATCCCATTGAGCCCGATAACCATAAGGTGAAAGTGTGGTTGCTCAAAAAGTTCTGCATTCTCTTATTGATCTGGTATTCCCGGCGCGATGCATTTATTGCCGGCGCATCGGTTCGGCCTATTGCCATGACTGTCGATCAGAGGCTCAGTTCGTAGGTGATGACATTTGTGTGCGCTGTGGACAACCTACGACTGAACGCGGCACCTGCTTGTCGTGTAAACAATCGGGGCCGAGAAGCTTGCGCGGTATCCGCGGCGCCGTTTTCTATGGTGGTTCTGTTGCATTCGCCATTCACGGGCTAAAATACCGTGGTCTCACACAACTGGCGCGCCCCCTGGCAGGTTATCTCGTGGCCTATCTCGATGCGCACCCATTGCAGTTCGATGCCATCGTCCCTGTGCCGCTTCATGCCGAACGGCTCGAATTCAGGGGATACAATCAGAGCGATTTTCTGGCGGAATACACAGGCAAAGCCTGCAACATCGCCGTGCGCACCGACCTCATCAGTCGCAGACGACACACACCACCCCAGGTGCAGCTTAACCGAAAGGAGCGGATGGAGAATGTGCACCAGGCATTTACAGCCCTCGCGCCCGATCTCCTTCACGGCGAAACCCTTTTGCTCATCGACGATGTCTGCACGACAGGCGCGACCTTGTGGGCCTGTGCCGACGCCTTACGAGCGGCCGGCGCCGGCGATATCTGGGCGCTGACGGTGGCCCGCGCACGCTCGCCAATGGAGCCTGAACCCTGGCAACATGGCCTGAACCCGGACGAAGTTTTTATGGCTTGGGATGGCAATCGCCAGGCAACTAAAACTTGACAGCCAGCGCCTGACATCCGACACTTTTCGCATGACACGTACCCGACCCTGGCGCCTTCTTCTGCTGCTGGCCCTATTGAGCCTGCTGCTCACCTGGCCGCTACTGCCAAATATATTCACACACGTACCCGGCGACGGCATCGATGATCCCGCCCTGGCCTGGAATCTGTGGTGGGCGAAATACAGTTGGGTGGATCGAGCGGGTGTGGAAGGTCTGATACACAATCCTTTTGATGGGGATAGTATGTTCTATCCCATCAGTATTAACCTTGCCTTCTACACACTCTCCCTGCTCAACGGCGCCCTCAGCATCCCCCTGCAGAGTGCAGTCTCGTTGATCCTGACAAGCAACCTGATCCTGCTCAGCAGCTTCATCATCGGGGGCTTCGGCGCTTATCTTCTCACACTAGAACTCCTGGCATCGAACCATGGCGCTCACCCCCAGCGCCAACGCCAGGCTAAGGGCAACGTTCTGACCCCTTCGACAAGCTCAGGGCATCGCTCTGACCTCAGACCTCTGACCTCCGTCTCCCGACCTCCGACCTCCGACTTCCGGCTAGCCGCCCTCATTACCGCGCTCATCTACGCTTTCGCTTCGGCCAAACTGTTCTATGTAGCTCTCGGCCAGTTCAATATCGCATCCTCACAATGGCTGCCCTTTGTCGCATTCTACCTGGCGCGCAGTTTCCAATCCCCTTGGCGATGGCGAAACGGTATGATGATGGGGCTTTTCCTGCTTTTCCAGACCTGGGCAGAATTAACGTACGGTACCTTTGCGGTGCTTCTAATTGGTTTGACGGTGATCGGTACCGTGCTGATGGCGTTCTACCGGGCGAGGTATCGACCTGCGGCCTGGCGCGTATTTCGAGCAGCCGCCATCGCTGCAGTCATGTTCGTGATCGGTCTATTACCATATCTGGCAAACATGCTGCCCGATATGCTGGCTAATGCGGAGTTTCTGGTCGAGGGAGGTGGTTTCTCAGACATCTTCTCTGTGGATCTGCTCGGATTTCTGTTGCCCACACAGTTGCATCCTCTGTTTGGCGACATCATTCGTAACCTGGCCGATAATTCCAGGGTGAGCGCCGACGGTTCGCAGTTCATGGTAAATAAGGGACAGCACCTCTATTTGGGCTTCAGTGTCATGGTTTTGGCCGGGTATGGTATCTGGGTTCATCACCGCAAGCTCTGGGTTTGGGCTATCGCCCTCCTGACCGGTTTTTTCTTGTTGGTCTCTTTGGGCCCGGCCCTTCGCATCGCTGGATACGAGACAGAAATCCCTGGCTTGTTCCCCTTACTCTTAAAAATCCCCTTTTTTCAGGCCAACCGCTACCCCAGTCGTTATAGCATCGTAATCCTGCTGGGCGCCGGTGTCCTGGCTGCATTGGGTGTACTTGCCTTGTTTCGCCATGTGCGTCCGACCCGCAGAAAGTGGCTCGTCGCTGCTTTGGCGGCTATTGTGCTCTTTGAACATGTTTCCGCACCCCTGCCCCTCTCTGATTTTCGCCTTCCCCCGGCTTACGACGCCGTGGTGGCCGATGACAGGCCCGGAGCGGTGCTCGATCTGCCCATTGGCTGGCGTAATGGCTTCAATGTTTTTGGCAAAGCCGACACCATTATCATGTACACGCAATGGTATCAGGCTGCCCACGCCAAACCGCGGCTGGGCGGCAATACCAGTCGCAACCCTGAACAGAAATTCCAGTACTTCATGGAGCATCCCGTCATCGGCGTGCTGGCAGCCTTGCAGGATGGCCGTGATGTCCCGCCCGATGACTTCGCTCGCGCCCAAGCCCTGGCGCCCGACCTTCTGCGCATCTACAACATCCACATTGTCACCTTGCACAAGGACAAAGTTCCACATGGATTCGAGGAGAAGCTACTGGAACTCTTCCCCTTGCACAAGATGGAGGAGCAGGGGGGCGTCGCCCGTTACGAAGGGCGCTGGCCAGAGGAGCGTAACCGCGTGGACCTGCTGCCCGATGCACCCGAATTGCAAACCTATCTCGACCAAGGCTGGGGAGTCGTCAGCCAGTTAGGAGATAGGTCAGCCGTGTGGGCCACGCGTGCTGACCCCACCCTCATTCTGCCCGCTACCACTCGCCCTGCCCTCGTTGAGCTGAGTCTTTTCTCTCCTGGTGATCAAACCCTCACCTTCAGTCTTGATGGCCGAATCCTGCCTCCCTGCCACCTGGTCTTTGACATCAACTCATGCGCCCTGTCACTGCCTCCCAGTGCCGATGGCTTCCCTCAGCGCCTGGCAATCCATTCCGACAACGACTTCGTTCCCTCCGATGTGCCCTTCGCCAGTGGCATCGTCGTGCGTAGCGCAGGCAAGGACAGCGGCGATTTTGCCCATATCTTTGTAGATGGTATCGACTTCAGCCCCAACCAGCGCGGCTACAACCTTGTGGCGCTTGACGGGACCGCCAGTCAAGTCCTCTCCGCCGCGGTTTTCGACACGCATGACCCTACTCTTGATGGTGAAAGCGCGCGTATGGCTGCCTGGATCGACGCCCTGCCAGTGGGAACGACCCTGGCCGGGGCCGTGCGCGATGCCGCCGCCCTCAATCTGCAACAAGAAGCCATCGACGCCCTGAGCAGCATTGGTGTACAATCCGACATCCGCGGCCACACACGCCGTGCCCACGCCTTTGTGGGCGTAAAGAGCGCCCAACCCGGATCTGCTAAGGACTTCACCTCCGACCTCTGGCCTGTCACCGTAACGCTCGGCGATGGCATCACCGAAGCAGATCCAACCTTCGCACTCGTTGAATTGACCTGGCAATTACAGCCAGAATGAGCGCACACCTGCCACCTGCCACCTGCCACCTGCCACAACCCAATCATATCATCACACCCAACCTTGTGACATATCTCATCATCCCTCAACACGTTCGACCCTATAACTCATGAATCAAACTCGTATCGGCCTTATAGGCTTTGGCTATTGGGGGCCTAATCTAGCCCGGAATCTGCATGCTATCCCCAATTGTGATCTTAGCGCCATCAGCGATGCCAGCCCTACCCGTCTGCAAAAGGCAAAAGACCTGTACCGCGCCACAACCTTTTTCGAGAGCGGAGAAGCGCTGATCGACAGTAATATCGAAGCCGTCGCCATTGCCACCCCTGCTCACAGCCATTATCCACTGGCTGTGGCGGCGTTGCAGGCGGACAAGCATGTACTCGTCGAAAAACCTCTGGCGATGACGGTGGACGAGGCAGAAGAACTGGTCGAGTTAGCAGCAGCGCGCGCGCGAGTACTCATGGTTGGGCATGTGTTCGAATACGTCCCGGCCGTTCGCCACATCAAGGCGCTGCTGGATAAGCATGCCATTGGCGAGACCTACTATCTGTATTCCACTCGCGTCAACCTGGGGCGCATCCAGACAGATATCAACGTTCTGTGGAGCATCGCGCCACACGATATCTCCATCTATCTTTACCTGCTTGGTCAAATGCCCGAGCGTGTGAGCGCACGTGGGGCAAAGTACCTGAACGGCCAGGTTGAAGATGTGATTTTTCTGACGCTCCACTTCCCCGGCGGTATCATGGCCCACGTTCACGCCTCCTGGTTGGATCCCAGCAAGGTGCGCCGGTTGACCGTTGTGGGTAGCGAAAAAATGATCATCTATGATGATCTGGCGGCGGAGGGCAAGGTCAAGGTGTATGACAAAGGGGCGATTCGAGCCACCGACCCGCAATATGGCGAATACCAGTATCGCCTGCACTCGGGCGATATCGCCATCCCCAAATTGCCCTTGTTGGAGCCCCTGAGAATGGAGTGCGAAGATTTTGTGCGAGCGATCCAGACGGGCAGTCGCCCTCAGACTGATGGCGCCAATGGCTTGCGGGTGGTGCGTGTGCTCGAGGCGGCGCAGCGTTCTTTGGAGAGTGACGGGCTTCCTGTTGCGGTGTGATGATGCAGCGCCTGGCATTCAATACTTTACCCTGCCCTAAGCTTCATCGAGCATAAACCCGATTACCACAGAGGACAGGGTATTTCTGTATTCGCCCTGCGCTGTCAGCCAGCGCAGGCCAGGATCAGGCCACGCCATTTTTACCTCGACCCGCGTCATATTGACCCGAAGTATTGCCGGTAGGGAAAAATGTGGGAAACCAAACGACAGCCTATGTTGTTGTTCGAGTTGTTGCGGTTGTTCCTGTTGTGCTCCGACACGCGAGCGTTGTTCTGATTGTTGTTCCACGAGCCGCCACACAACACACGGGCTCCTATTGGCCTGCTCCTATGATCGAGAGGACAGAGGAATCTGCCACATCTGATACATCTAGATCGATGATCTCCTCCAGCCACCCAGCAATCGTCCTATCTCGGTGACCATTTTTGCTGAATGGTGATACTGACCCGGTTTCAGGATCTGCAAATCACCACATAAGCGCAGATAAAATCGTAGTTTCGCCAATTCGAGATCAGCCCTGGCAAGCGCCCTATTCGTGGTCTTACCTTGACCTTGTGCTGCCTCAATCAACATCTCCTGGAAACGTAACGCTGTCTCTTGAACCACTTTGGCCAGCACAAAGCGATGCTCACGGGGAAACTTTGTCGTGGTTGGGAGTAACCAGAGAAGTAAGTCGTAGGTTTTACTAAAAATGGGAGATTCTTGCATAAGTTATGTTCAGATACGCAGCATCAACTGTGACATTTCAAGGGAGGAGGATATCGTTTAATACTGCACGACGCAAACCCCAGGTGTCGCCAAAACGGGCATGATTGATCCACCCCTGAATCGACGCATCTAGCTTTTCACGGGAGAGTTCACCAGAGCGGTGCTGATGTACCTGTGTTTTCAAGCGACGTCGGAAATGAACCACTTTACGACGTTTGAGACGGCGGTGTGTGGGAAAAATGATAAATCCAAGGAAGGGGATACCCTCCGAGACAGGCCGAGGATGAGCACCAGGATGAACAGCCAATCGCAGATCTGCAAGCTTTTCTACTAACGCATCATCGAACTGCCAAAGGCCAGGTTTGTCGTCGGCAAAGAGAAGCAGGTCATCTACGTAGCGGACGTAACCTTTACACTTCAGTTCCCGCTTTATGAAATGGTCGACAGGATTAAGGTAGCAGTTTGCCCAGAATTGACTGGTGAGATTGCCGATAGGTAACCCTCTTGGTCGAATCGCTGCTAACAAGTCATCACCGGGAAACCACTGCATGTCATAACTTTCCCCAAAAACACTGTCGCCACTGGCGACGATAGAGTCGATAAGTGCCAACACGCCGGGATCGGCGATCTTACCTGCCAAGATACTTTGAAGCAGGCGATGGTCGATGCTGGGGAAAAACTGACGGATGTCCATTTGCAATACGTAGCGGAAACGTCGTGAGTAGTATTGGGCCCGATCCAATGCTCTGTGGGTGCCCCTTCCCACCCGGTTGGCGTAGGAATCATGGATGAAACTGCGTTCGAATATAGGTTCGATGATATTACATAAGGCATGATGCACGACTCGATCCCGAAAGGGTGCGGCCGAGATAAGCCGGCGTTTGGGTTCATGAATATAGAACGAGGTATAAGCACCTGGCTTGTAAGTCTTTTCTGCCAATTCTTTTTGCAGTTGCAACAGATTAGCTTCGACATCATATTCGAAACTTGCCGCGGGTGAGCGCCCTCGCTTTCCCTTGCGTGCTTTGCGCCAGGCGTTGAGTAAGTTATCCCACTCGTAGATTTGTGAGTAGAGATTACGATATGTTTTCATTGGTTTAATTCTATCAGGAATTTTTCTGGGGGGCGAGCCCCCCAGACCCCCCAGATCAGAATCCAGAAAATCAGAAACCAGAAACGATGGGGGAAACCAAACGACAGCCTACGTTGTAGTTCGAGTTGTGGCGGGGGTTCCAGTTGTGCACCGACACGCGAGCGAAGTGCGGAGGGAGGGACCACGAGCCGCCACACAACACACGGGCAGCAGACACATCTTGCTCTTGGGTTAGAGTCCACTCCCAAACGTTCCCGGCCATATCCATAAGACCATAAGGTCGGCTTTTTCCAAGAGGATACAGAGCAACCGGTGAAGTGGTGCGAATACCGGAATCTCTGATGTTGGCTCGAGCTAATAAAGCTTCCTCTCGGGTCGTCGCTAGACCATCCGGAGAATCCCAGGGATAGCGATCTTTGACCTCTGTTCCTCCGGCCATCCTCTGCCATTCCTGCAGTGTGGGCAAGCGGACACTCTCCACATGGTGTGCCAAGAGTTCGGCCACCAAGGCTTTGTCCTCAGAAGCCAAATCGACATCCTCAGAGCGGGCCCGACGCAGCACATCGCTGAGCCAGTTGCTGTAAGCTTCGGCTTCGTACCAGGTAATGCCTACAACAGGGAAGCCGCGACGCTCTCTGCCAAACTGGGGAGAATGCCAATATTCGGGATGTTTGAATGTTTCCCTGAGATTTCTGGCCTGTTCGAGATCGCTCCACCACGCCGGGTTCTCATACCCCCCTGCCAGGATAAAACGCTCGAATTGAGCATTGGTCACTGGATACTTCATGGCTAAGAAGCCCTCTTTCTTATTCCCATCAGCACGTTTGCCCCCCACTTTCAACCAAGCATTCAAATCAGCCGGTAACCAACCTAGTTCGTCAAGTGCAACACCGGCATCGAAACGCGTGCGAATCTCAATCTGAGGTTGTTTATAGGGCCCTTTTGAAGTGGGGTCCATATCCTGCATGGTTTCACACAAGGCCTCTGTCAGCCACTGTTTAGCCTTGGGATTGATGCTACGGGGACCGATATCGACTACCGCCCGACCTGCCAGTACCACCTGTCGTCCCTTATTTTGCTTATCCTCAGCCTCCATCTGTAACAGATCCAAAATATACTGGCTGACATCATCTTGCCTGGTCTCGACAATACCTAGTTGGCCGGCAGCCAGAAGAATGACCTCATGCCAACGGGGATCCTCCCAGTGAGTGCGTAACATCTGCCGGCGTTTGTGTTCTCGTTGTCTGGCGATCTCTCTTGCCGTCAGGTATTCCTCAAACGTGAGGTGGAAGAAGCCGAACTGGCCCAAACCTCGCTCGGCCAGCAAGCCTGTCTCATAGCGGGCGTGGTGAAGAAACCGTCCGGCGATCTTCCCGGCTTCGCTTTCTTCGAAACCTTCAGGCTCCACCAATACCTCTATCAATCTGGTGCGCCATTCTTCTAAAGAGGCAGTGCCGCCAGGATGCTCCGCATGCAACCAATATGCAAGAGGCGCCATGACTCGGATAATAGTCTCTTCTTCTAATTCGGTCAGGAGTTGGCTGGGCATGCCAACTTGCGCTTGCCGCCATGATTCGATCAAGGTTTGGGCAGCGATCTCGTAGAGTTTAATGCGCCGATTGGGCAATCGACCTAAGGTCTCATGAATAAGGGCCAGGATGGTCAGCAACAGAGGGTTGGTAGCGAGACGGCGAACGCTGGGCCATGCCATGGCTCTGGGCAATAGTTCATCAACACTACTCTGAGCCCGCTGGTAAGCGATGTCGAATGGAAGTTCTGTATCTTGTACCTGTTCATAGGCAGTGTACCAACGCAACAAGAGATCTCGTACCTCATCCGGCGGTTGTAGAGGGCTCAATTGCACATGATCGAAACCTCGCAGTGCTTCATCCCAATAACCTTCGATGCGGCTGCTGACAAGTACCCTGTTGTTGCGATCATCGCACCAGCGGTTGGCGAACCTGTCGACTTGTTGAACTACTCGAGTTCGCAGCGAACGCCCGCGCACCGGATCGTCACCTACTTCATCCAGCCCATCCAACAGTACCATGCAGGCGCCTTGATCCAGTGCCAGGCGCAAAAAGTCGCTCAACTGTGGGTCACTGGCATATTGCTGAGCAATGACATCCAGCAGAAAATTATCAAGCGCCAATGCCGGCCGTGTTTCCAGAACACGAGCATAGTCGGCCATGCGCACCAGCACAGGGATATAGGGTGTACTGAAGCCCAGACGAGCAGCGCCATAGCCATATGCCAGCATCAGGGCGATGAAACGCAATGAGGTGGTTTTACCAGAACCAGGTTCACCTAACACGACAAGCCGCTGTGAGCGAGCCAATGCATCTGTGACCCGATCACGCAGCCGCTGTTCTTCTTGTGCCAGACGTTCCTCCTCATTTAGGCGTAACATCCGCTCCTGGATACGCCGTTGCTCCTCATGGCTGTTCAGGCTAAGCAAACCCAATTCCACGTAGATGTCGGCCAGGGGCAGGCGAACGGGGCGTTTGATCTGGACAATGCCGCGAAAATCATGCATGCGCAGATCGCGCACGACATCTGCTCGATAACGTTGTTCTATGACCGAAGCTCGTCCCGCACTCAAGCCCTGCTCGACCACGACCACCCGCAGCGCCTCTCCTTGCTCGGTCTCCACAAAGACTTCATCCAGCCGGGCAAAGGCCGCATTCATCTTCTTGAGCAAACCCAGTTTGGCGGTTTCATTGGCGTATTCGAGCAGGGGCCGCCACTCTTCAAGGTTGTAGAGTTCGAGGCGAAATGTTGT
Source organism: Chloroflexota bacterium (assembly GCA_003353825.1). The sequence goes on along the minus strand of PIVW01000111.1, from coordinate 1,774 downwards.
CAGTAGCACCGCCAATTGTTGGCGCTGAGGCCGGGGCCAGGCCAGAGCCACCATCAGTTCTTGGGGAGGATCGGCCTCCGCATCGACGAACCCCACCACAGCCCTGGCGAACTGACGCCGCAACGCCTCATTTTGTCTGGCCGTCAGTCTATCCAGACCGACACCCTTTAGCCAGCGATCCAGATCGGTGTCATCATCACTGGGAGCTCCGGCAGCAGCCAGCGCCCTTTCCATCGCTTTTTCCAACTCACGAGACCGTTGTGGGCGCGTGGCCCGCCGTTGCACGACCTTGCGTACAGGTTCGACCGCCGGTTCAACTAGACCCTTTTCCTGCGCTTGTCGTGCTACGATTGGCCCCCACGTTTCCAGGACGAATTTGCCAACATCGTGTAGCCCCTTTCCCAGGGCCGCAGCTAGAATAGTAGCGGTGATAGGTTCCATCATCATTGCCCCTTTAGTATGTAAAGCTGTATGTTGTATACGCGTTGGCGACGTCAGGTGACGGCAACGTTACAAGCCATCAAGAGCGTCTATATCCTAGGGGTGGGTGGACACAGGTCAGGTCATTTGCAGTGAACAAACTGGTCATACCCATATTATTCAAGATACCAGTGATCACTGCTTTCTGCCCAATTGCTAGGCGTATCTAAACTAAGGTGGACTGACAGCCAACGGCTCATAAGCCATAAATTCAAGCAGTTTATAAAATCAATCATCTCGTTCAAAAAAATACCCTATTGGCCGAATGTGCAAATCATGTTATACTGTGGTCAGGAGTCAAGGCAACGATGCCCCACTTACGCCAAAACGTTGTGCCCAAACAGTGGGTGATAATCAGCACAGAGCGCGCGCAGCGTCCCAGGTCTTTCTCGGTGAAAGAGCCTGCATTGCCGCTTGATTTGCCATCCTATGATGCGGGATGTCCATTTAGTCCGGGAAATGATGGCCGGGATGAACACGAACTCCTACGCCTGCCGAAACAGGAGGCCTGGGACATTCGTATCTTGCGAAACAAATACCCGGCGCTGGATCTAAATGGGGATCGCCAACGCGTACTTCAGGGTGTCAAACGCCGTATGAGCGGGGTGGGTTATCACGAAGTCATTGTAGAAGGCCAGTTGTACCCTACAGAAAGCGAGCGCGCATGGAAGAAGCTCGACGCTACTTTGACGATGTGGGGGAGTGCGCCCATTGCCTGATGATGAATGATGAATTTCGTAGTGGCGGACGGATCATCACTCAAAACGACAGGGCTGTGGCATTTGTACTTTACGCAGCCAATAGCCCATTTCATATTTGGATACTGCCCAGGCAGCATATATCTGATTTTCTCGAAGCAGAGGAGGAAGATATTGCCGCGGTAAGCGACTGTTTGCACAAGGTCTTGTCTTTTTTACACCGGGGGCTCAATGATCCACCCGACAACTATGTGTTGCGAACCAGCCCCTTGCGAGACCGCGGGAGGGAATACTTACACCGGTATGTTTCGGTTGTCCCCCGCACCTCGACCAACGCCGGGTTTGAAATTGGCACGGGCATGTTTATCAACTCAACGTTACCCGAAGAAAGCGCAGCTTTTTTAAGGGATTTCGCCGGAGGTATTAACTGATCTGCAGCATACCACAGATGTCGAGCGACCTAGGTCGGTCGACTTAGGTCGGTCGCCCCAAGATGTGCGCTCGGTTGACATCTTTCAGGGTGGGTCGTAGAATGGCGCTATTATCCTCTGGCTGGTCCATAATCGATACAGCCGGATATCATTTTCAGAAAGGAG